>CATPBC010000392.1 GCA_955652195.1 uncultured Xanthobacteraceae bacterium
GTTCCGGCGCCGAAAAAGATCCGCACTGTCTCGATCCGAGCGGATCAGCCAAGTTCCGCCGAGCCGGCGGCCAATCCGCCCCCAAGCCAAGCGGCTCCGATGCGACCGGGAATCCAGGGCGCCAAGCCAGCGGCGGCAAACGAAACGAATGGGCCGCTCTCGATCGTTCCTTCATCGGGCGATACGGCATCCGCCCCAGCGGCCCATCCGCGTACCGCTGCGGCCCATCCGGCGCCGCTCAGTAAGCCTGTCGCAAACGAAACTGCCTCTACTGCGCCGGTCGCATCCAGTGGGGGTTTCGCGGTGCAGCTTTCATCGCAAGGCAGCGAAGCGGAAGCGCAGTCCTCCTTCCGTGCCTTGCAAGCGAAGTACCCCAACCTGCTAGGCGGGCGTGAACCGATCGTGCGCCGCGCCGATCTGGGCGAAAAAGGCATCTACTACCGCGCGATGGTTGGCCCGTTCGCGTCAAGGGAGCAGGCCACGGACTTGTGCTCGAACCTTAAAGCCGCCGGCGGCAGCTGCATCGTTCAGAAGAATTGACGAAAAGCTTTCGTCAGTCGGCGGTCGGGCGAGACGCGAGCAGCGCGCTTGCATTACCGATGCTCCGCCTCTCTAGTGCGGTGGATTTGAAGTTCCTACGATTGAGCGGCTGGCTCGGATAGGAACTTCAAATCCAAAAAACACACTGGAATCATAAATTTGCTGGTGTCCCTTTGATTCCGAAGTTCGCATCAGAGGCGCCGCAAACACTTGCGAACTTCAGAATCGGGACACTATTGGATCATGATCATTTTCAAAGGCCGGCACGTGCCCCGGATCATGCTCCGGATCACGCCCAAAGCTTTCCCGGGCATTTGGTCCTGACTGCTGCAAATGCGCGCCTTTATCACGGGTCTGTCGGGACCCAGTCTCACTGCCGCGGAACGGCAATTCATCCAGGAAGCTGACCCCTGGGGCCTTATTCTGTTTAAGCGCAATGTGACCACACCCGATGCGCTGCGGCGGCTCATCGGGGACTTCCGTGACGCGGTCGGCCGCCACGCCCCTATTCTGATCGATCAGGAGGGAGGCCGCGTCCAGCGCTTGGGACCGCCGCATTGGCCGATCTATCCGCCAGGCGCCGCCTATGGCGCGCTGTTTGACCGTGATCCATCCAGCGGACTTGCCGCCGCCCGGCTTGGCGCGCGGCTGATTGCCGATGATTTGGCGCGGCTCGGCATCGACGTCGATTGCGCGCCGATTGCCGACGTCCCGGTTGGGGGCGCCGATCCGATCATTGGCGATCGTGCTTATGGCACGGAGCCGGCCAAGGTTGCTGCCATTGCCGGGGCTTTCGCCGCCGGGCTGATGGAAGGCGGCGTTCTTCCCGTTCTAAAGCATTTGCCGGGTCATGGCCGCGCGACCGCCGACAGCCACCACCGCCTGCCGGTCGTGACCGCCGATCTTGCAAGCCTGGAAGCCCGTGATTTTGCGGCTTTTCGGCCGCTGCGAGGTCTGCCCATGGGCATGACAGCCCATGTTGTGTTTTCCGCTGTGGACCCCGTCGCGCCGGCCACCACTTCGGCCAATATAGTGGCAAACGTGATTCGCGATTCGATCGGCTTTATGGGCCTGCTGATGAGTGACGATATTTCCATGGGCGCCTTGTCCGGCTCGCTCGGCGATCGCACCGAGGCCGCCGTCGCGGCCGGTTGTGACGTGGTGCTCCATTGCAACGGCTCCATGCCGGAAATGGTCGAAGTTGCGCAGCAAGCGCCGGTATTGCGAGGCGCCGCTGCGCAACGGGCGGAAGCCGCACTGGCCGCACGAAAGCCTCCAGCGCCTCTCGATGTTGCGGCGAGCCGCACCAAATTCCTGCAGCTGATGCATGGCATCCAACCCGCAGCAGGCTCCGCATGAATGCCGAACAGGACTTTGAGTCCGATCTGCCCGAGCGCGCCAGCGACGAGCCATCGCTCATGGTGGATGTCGAAGGATTTGAAGGTCCGCTCGACCTTTTGCTGACGCTTGCTCGGCAGCAGAAGGTCGATCTCGCTAAGATCTCCATCCTGGCGCTGGCCGACCAATACCTCGCCTTCATCGAGGAAGCGCGCAAAATGCGGCTGGAGCTCGCGGCCGATTATTTGGTGATGGCGGCTTGGCTCGCTTATCTCAAATCGCGCCTGCTGCTTCCGGAGCAGCATCCGTCCGAAGGCGTCAGCGCCGAGGAAATGGCCAATGCGCTTGCCCGGCGGCTGCGTCGCCTGGAAGCGATCCGCCAATTCGCCGAGCAATTGCTCAATCGGCCGCAGCTCGGCCGCGACGTGTTCCAGCGCGGCCAACCCGAGCCGATCGCGGAAGTCAAGCATCCGCAATGGTCGGCGACGATGTACGACTTGCTCTCCGCTTATGCCGCGCGCCGGCAAATCCGATCGAGATCGGTCGTACGAGTGGCGAAGCGCACGGTCTGGTCGCTGGCAGAGGCGCGCGAAGCGCTCGAACGGCTGATCGGGCAAACCATGGACTGGAGTCCGCTCGACCAATATCTGGTTGCCTATATGACTGATCCTTCGACGGTGACCACAGTGCTTGCTTCCAGTTTCGCTGCCGCGCTTGAAATGATCAGGGAAGGCCGACTCGAAGCGCACCAACAAGGCGCTTTTTCGCCGCTCTATTTGCGCAGGAAACAGAATGCCGCCGGTGACCCTTCGCAGGGCTCAGCCGCGGACTCGGGGAATGGCTAAGAGGGAGAAAAAGCCGATGGGGAAAGTCGCGGAGATGCGGGTGATCGTCGGCGACAAAAAAGATCCCGACCGCGCCGAAGAGCTGCGCATCCTCGAAGCTTTGCTGTTTGCCGCCGCGGCGCCGCTGGACGAGAAAGCTTTGGCGTCGCGTCTGCCGGCCGGTACCGATGTGCACCCGCTGCTGCAGCAATTGCAGCGCGAATACGCCCCGCGCGGGGTCAATCTCGTGCGCGTCGGCGGCAAATGGACGCTGCGCACCGCCACCGATCTGGCCTGGCTATTGACGCATGAATCGGTTGTGACGCGAAAACTGTCGCGCGCCGCGATCGAAACTCTGGCGATTGTCGCCTACCATCAACCGGTGACACGTGCCGAGGTCGAGGAAATCCGCGGCGTGAGCACGTCCAAGGGGACATTGGACGTGCTCCTTGAAACCGGGTGGATCCGCTTGCGCGGCCGGCGCAAGGCCCCCGGCCGGCCGGTGACGTACGGGACTAGCGAAGCCTTCCTGTCGCATTTTGGGCTCGATGCGCTGGGCGATCTGCCTGGACTCGACGAACTCAAAGGCGCGGGCCTGGTCGAAGCGGCGATGCCCGCCGATTTTGCCGTACCGGTCCCGTCCGACGATCCAGCGCTGCGGGACGACGAAGAACCGCTCGGCCCGGAGGACGTCGATCTGGGCTTAGCCCCGCCACTAGGCCGAACCGAGGAATAAACCGGGGCTGCTGCCGATCCTCGCTCGCACTGGGTAATAGCTGTCA
>CATPBC010000393.1 GCA_955652195.1 uncultured Xanthobacteraceae bacterium
ACGAACATGTAAGTGGCGAGTTCCTGCGCCCAGGAGAGATTGATTGAGGCAAGCCAAGTGTAGACCGCGTTAGCGGCCGCTTTGAGCAACAGAAGGTGGTGCAGGCTCGCCCATCGCGCCAGGCTTGCCGAGTTGCTGGCGCCGTAGCGATGAACCACCGCGACAAAGGTAAGCGCGGTCGCCGCGCCAATGAGCGTGACGATAATCCACTCTTCGAGCCGGTTGAGAATACGGTCGAGCACCCGGCGCCCCCACGCGCTAGTGCGGTGGATTTGAAGTTCCTACAGCTCAGCCGGAAGCTCTCATAGGAACTTCAAATCCAGAAACCGCACTAGCGTTTATATGCCAGTGTCCCTTTGATTCCGAAGTTCGCATGAGAGCCTGCCGAAAAGAGCGTGCGAACTTCGGAATCGGGACGCTGGTCCGTTCCCGAAAGGGCCTAGAGCCTTACGACTGCGGCGGCACGAAGCCGGACTCTTTGTAGACCCGTTCGATGAAATCCTTACCGAAGCGCCCCTGCATGTCCTTGTGCACCGGCATCAGCTTGGTCACCCAAGCCTGCTTCTCGGTTTCGGTCAGGACATGCATTTGCACCCTGCCGGTTGCCTTGATCTGCACGAGCGCATCGGCATTGTCCTTCGCCGCCGTCTCGTTGAAGAATTGAGTGGATTCCTTCACGGCACGATCGAGGCCCGAACGAACGTCGGCCGGCAGCCCATCCCAGAATTTTTTGTTCGTTATAAGCGAATAAGTGAGCCGCCCGTGGTTTGAGACTGTCAGGTGCTTCTGCACGTCATAGAATTTCTGAGTCCAGATGTTCGACGGCACATTGTCCTCGCCGTCGACCACCCCAGTCTGCAAGGACTGATAAAGTTCGCCGAAGGCGATGATCTGCGGAATAGCGCCCAGTTGCCGCGCCACTGCATCCAGCACTTTGCTGCCTTGAATGCGCATTTTCAGCCCGCGAAAATCGTCTGGCACGATCAGCGGTACGTTGGCGGTGTAGACGTGAGCGCCATTGTCCCAATAGGCGAGCGGCTCAACGCCTTTGTCCTCCAGCTTCTTGTTTAGCTCGCCGATCATCGGGCTCGCCATCATCTGCCGGGCATGGGAATCGTCGGTCATCAGGAACGGCAGATCGAAAACGTCGAACTCCTTGACACCGAGCGGGCCGAATTTCGAGATAGACGGCGCCAGCAGCTGGACAGACCCGAGCTGCAAGGCTTCGAGTTCTTCCTTGTCCTTGTAAAGCGATGAGTTCGGATAGACTTCAACGGTCACTTTGCCGTTTGTGTATTTTTCGGCGAGCTGTTTGAACAGCAATGCCGCCTTGCCCTTCGGTGCGTCAGGCGAGACGACATGGCTGAACTTGACGATGATCGGATCGGCAACCGCCGACTTGCCGCCGGCAAAGAGCAAAGCGGCGGCGAACGCCAATACCAGCAATTTGGCAACTGAAGCCTTCATGAAACTCCTCCCGATGCGACCGCGTGGGCCGCCTTTATTGCAGTTTCCTCGTCCTTCCATAGCGCGAATGGAACAGCGGGCCAAGGACGGCCCGGTGGGAATTTTCGATCAGTTCCAAACAGAGACACCGACCCGCCGCGCCGAGTGGACTTCAACCCTCCAGCATCTCCGCTCAATGGATGGCGGCGGCGGAACGCGGCAGGAGTGCGCCGGGATGGCGGAGGACATCGGCAGCCAGCCGGTGCGCAGCGCTTGCCGCCTGTTCGGGCTCGCTGCCTAAGAGCCGGGCCGCAAGATAACCAGCATTAAATCCATCGCCTGCTGCCGTCGGATCGACCGGCGCTAGGATTTCGGGCACCGGGACAAATTGCAGAGCGCCGGGTGCAGCGACCAGCGCGCTGCTCGGGCCATTCTTGACCACGATTTCGCCGACACCGAAGGCCTGCAGCCGAGCTACGGTGCTCTCCGGTGATGGATCGCCCCACAGCACGGCTTCATCATCGAAGGTCGGCAGCGCGATATCGACGCGTTTGAGTGCTTCCATAAAGACAGTACGCGTGCGCGCCAGGTTTCCCTTCCAGCCTGAGGGGCGAAAATTGCCGTCGAAAGCAACCTTGGCGCCGTGCTGCCGCGCGACCTCGAGCGCAGCAAACAAACGGCCAAGCCCGTTATTCGAGTAAAGCGACAGCGTGATGCCGGAAAAGTAAATCAGCCGCGCCGATACGAGGCTTTCGGCAATGCGCATCCAATCGGGAAGCTCGAATAGTTCTCGCGCCGGGGCGCTGTCTGCCCAGACTCGGCTAACGCGTTCCCCCGATCGGCCGCGCTCAATTATACATAACGCCGGCAGACGGCCTGGCACGCGCAGGATGAGATTGCCGGCCAGTCCTTCGGCCGACGCCAGAGCCATGATGCTGTCGGAATAAGGATCGTCGCCAACGGCAGTGGCGAAGCCGACGTCGAGCCCGGCACGCGCAAGGTAGATCGCGGCATTGAAACCATCGCCCGCGCAGGCCGGCGCGAACGTGCCATCTGCGCCACGCGTCAATTCGAGCTGCACCTCGCCGATACAGACGACCCGCGGGTTTTGTTCGGTCATGCACGAACCTTATCAGGACAGGCGCGATAATCGGCAGCGGTGTCGGCTTGCGCAGGAGCCGCGCGGGGGCAAACAAGACCAAAGCCCGCTGGCTGGCGTGCACCGGGCATGATGTTATATTGTAACATCACTTGTAACCCCATTTGTACGCCCACGTGTAAGCCCCACCCGGTCTTGACCAACCGATGAGCCACCACCATCACCATGACAATGGACCGCATCCGTCAGCGGCAATCGGACCATCGCTTTTGCGGTTATCCGCGCCTCACCGTCTTGTGGCGGCTGGAATTATCATCGCTTTGTTATGGGTGGCGTTCTGGTGGGCCATTCGCTGAGGGCGGAGCGAAACGATGCCGGAATTGCGATTCAAAAATCTGACGCTTGGCTATGAACGCCATCCCGCCGTGCATCACCTCGAAGGTGCGGTAAAAAACGGCGCGCTGGTTGCCGTGGTCGGACCAAACGGGGCCGGCAAATCGACCCTGTTCAAGGGCATCGTGGGCACGCTCAAGCCGCTTGCGGGTTCAATCGAGCGCCACGGGATCGATGGCGGCGGCATCGCCTATCTGCCGCAGGTACCGGAGATCGACCGCTCGTTTCCAATCGGTGTTTACGACATGGTGGCGATGGGACTGTGGCGCAGCCGCGGCGTGTTCGGCGGCATTGCCGGCAAGGATAATCACGCCATCAAAGCGGCAATCGCAGCAGTCGGACTGACGGGCTTTGAGCACCGCGCCATCGGCACGCTTTCCGGCGGGCAAATGCAGCGCATGCTGTTCGCCCGGCTGGTTGCCCAGGATGCGCGCCTGATTGTGCTCGACGAGCCATTCGCCGCTATCGATGCCAGAACCTCTACCGAACTCTTGGCTCTCGTGCAGCGCTGGCATGCCGAGCGGCGCACGGTACTTGCCGCTCTCCATGACGTCGATCTGGTGAGAGCGGTATTCCCCGAGGCATTATTGCTGGCACGCGAACCGGTCGCGTGGGGTCCGACCCACGAGGTACTCACCGTCGAGAATCTGAATAAAGCGCGGCGCATGTGCGAAGCCTTCGACGAGAGCGCCGAGGCTTGCGCCGTGGCGGCGGAATAAAGCCGCACGCGATGCTCTATGAAAATCTAATTGCTCCGTTCGCCGATTTCGAGTTCATGCGGCGTGCGCTGCTCGGCACATTCGCGATCGCGTTCGGGGCCCCGCCTATCGGCGTGTTTCTGATGCTGCGCCGCATGAGCCTGATGGGTGACGCCATGGCGCATGCGATCCTCCCCGGTGCGGCAATCGGGTTCCTGCTCGCGGGTTTGAGTTTGCCGGCAATGGCAGGGGCCGGCCTGATCGCCGGCTTTCTGATTGCAATCGGCGCCGGCCTGATCGCACGCGCGACTCCGTTGAAAGAAGATGCCTCGCTGGCTGCATTGTTTGTGATTTCACTGGCGCTTGGCGTCACCATCGTTTCGCTTAAGGGCAGCAACATCGATCTGATGCATTTTCTGTTCGGTTCGGTACTCGCCATCGATAATGCCGCGCTCGGTTTGATCCTCGCCATCACGTCCGTTTCGCTTTTAGTGCTCGCGCTTATCTGGCGGCCGCTGGTGCTCGATTCCGTCGATCCCGGATTCCTGCGTTCGGTCAGCCGCGCCGGCGGCGCAGCGCATGTCGTCTTCCTCGCGCTTGTAGTGGTCAATCTCGTCGGCGGCTTCCAAGTGCTCGGCACGCTGCTTGCCGTCGGCATGATGATGCTGCCGGCGATCACCTCACGATTCTGGGCCCGCGATGTAACGGGAATGATCGTGGTGGCGGTCGCGAGCGCACTCATTTCCAGCTATGCCGGCCTGCTGCTCTCCTATGCCGCGGACCTGCCGTCAGGCCCTGCTATCATCCTGGTCGCCGGGCTGATCTATCTGCTATCGGTCGCGCTGGGGCCCTTTGGCGGTCTGCTCTGGCTCGTTTGGCCGCGCCGCCATCTTGAGGCGTGAGTGAGCCTGCCGACCTTGAGGGTTTTGAGTGCGCCAGGGATCGCCTATATAGACTACGTGTGGTTTCAAAGCGCCACTGGTTGAACGGCAAGCCGATTACACTCTCAATATCAATAGCGTAGCAGAGCGATCAATCGCCCAGCGTGCTTTCGATTCCGAGCTTCCGGTCAGGATCGGCGCCGACAGGCGCGAAGCTCGCATCGAGCCGCCAGGAGAATGTGAATGCCTGAGCAAACTTCGATCGACAAAATCCCGGTGACGGTGCTGACGGGTTATCTCGGCGCCGGCAAGACGACGTTGCTCAACCGCATTCTGTCGGAGCCGCACGGCAAGAGATATGCCGTGATCGTCAATGAATTCGGCGAAATCGGCATCGACAATGAGCTGGTGGTCGGGGCCGACGAGGAAGTGTTCGAGATGAACAACGGCTGCATTTGCTGCACCGTGCGTGGCGATCTCGTGCGCATCCTCGACGGCCTGATGCGGCGAAAGGGAAAATTCGATGCCATCATTGTCGAGACCACCGGTCTGGCCGATCCGGCACCGGTCGCCCAGACCTTCTTCATCGACGAGAATGTCGGCCGCAGGACTAAACTGGATGCCGTGGTCACGGTCGCCGATGCCAAATGGCTCAACGAGCGGCTCAAAGACGCCCCGGAAGCCAAAAATCAGATCGCCTTTGCCGACGTGATTTTGATCAACAAGACCGATCTCGTCTCGCCTGAGGAACTCAGTGAAGTCGAGGCGCGCATTCGCGGTATCAACCCTTACGCCAAGGTGCACAAAGCCGAGCACGCCAAGGTTCCGCTTGATGCAGTGCTAGGCCGCAATGCTTTCGATCTCGATCGCATCCTCGATCTGGAGCCGGAATTCCTCGGCAGCGAGAATGACGATCATCACCACCGTCATGATCATGATCATGCGCACGCCCACGGCGGGCTGAAGCACTATCACGACGAGGAGATGCAATCGATTTCGCTCCACATCGATAGGCCGCTCGATCCCGATAAGTTCTTTCCCTGGGTGCAGGACCTCGTGCAGAAGGAAGGCCCGAACATTCTGCGATGCAAAGGCATTCTCGCGTTCAAGGATGACGATGAGCGCTTCGTCTTTCAGGGTGTTCACATGATCCTTGACGGCGATCATCAGCGGCCATGGAAAACGGATGAGAAGCGCGAGAGCCGAATCGTTTTCATCGGCCGCAACCTGCCCGGCAAAATGATCAGCGAAGGTTTCGAAAGCTGCATCGCGAAATAGTGCAGTTCTTCGCCAGCTGGAATTAATCTTGGATCGGCGCCTCTCGCGGGGCAGAGACTTCAGAGCGGCACTCAGCAATCATCGATGTCCGTCCATAGCAGCGACACAGCATCCGTGGTCGAGCGCACGCGACCGATCGTCGTCGGTGGCGGCAGCATCGTAGCTGCGCATTTTCTCGGCCGTACCGCCGCCTTCGTTCTCGGCGAAGAAGCCATCGTGCTCGTACCGTCCGACGGCGATCCGCGTCGCGTCGCCGCCCACAGCGGCGCTATCCTGACCACCGCGGCCGACAGTGCGCGCATCATTACTGGCGGCGACGACAGCAAACTTGTCCTGACCGGTGCGAATGGGGAAAGCCGCATCTTGGCGAGTGACCCGAAGCACCGGTGGATCGATCAGGTCGCGCTCGGGCCGGACGGCGCGGTCGCCTGGTCCGCGGGTAAAACCGCCTATGCGCAGTCAAAGGAGTTGCGCACATTCGAAGCGCCATCCACGGTCGGCGGGCTCGCATTTTTTCCCAAGGGGTTCCGGCTCGCGATCGCCCATTACAATGGCGCCACGCTCTGGTTTCCGAATGCTTCCGGCGCAACGCCGGAAAAGCTCGAATGGAAGGGTTCGCATCTCGGCGCAACCGTAAGCCCCAACGGCCGGTTTGTGGTTACCAGTATGCAGGAGCCGATGCTGCATGGCTGGCGGCTTGTCGACCGGCAGCACATGCGGATGTCGGGCTACGCCACCCGGGTGATGTCGCTTTCGTGGAGCCCGGGCGGCCAGTGGCTCGCCACGTCCGGAGCGACTCAGCTCGTGCTGTGGCCGTTCCAGAGTAAAGACGGCCCGATGGGCAAGACGCCACGCTTATTGACCCCATCGGGGCACCGCATCGACGTCGTTGCCTGTCATCCGCGTAGCGACGTAGTCGCAGTGGGTCATAGTAACGGGCTCGTCTTGCTCGTGCGCATCGAAGACGGCGTTGAGATATTGGCTAAAAAACCAGGCGAGGGGCAGATCACGGCGCTCGCGTGGAGCAGCGACGGACTGTTGCTCGCTTGGGGCACTGAGGCCGGTGAGGCCGGCATAGTCGATCTCGCCTAAAGCATGATCCCGAAAAGTGGGAACCGGTTTTCCGCCTGCGCGAAGCCCAGGTACCGGTTTGTCGTTTCGTTCGATGCTTCGGCGGGCGAAGGCAGGTCGGGAAAGATCAGGCTCGAATGCGCGAGGAACTAGCACGTTTTGCCAATCGTTATTCCCTGATGAAAACGCTCGTTGCGAGTTTTGCTGTCGTACTGGCCCTCGCTTTTGGCGGAGCTTTGGAAGCTTTCGCCCAGGCGCCTAATGCAGATCGCCAACCATGCTCGGAGATGGGCGGCGATCCATCGAAAACGTTGAGCGAGAAACTCGATCAGGGCAGCGGCGTCATTTGTCCGCCGGATGTCGATCCGGCGATCAAAGCGCCTACGCCGGACGCCGGCAAAACGCCGGTGATCCCGCCACCGGGCAGTCCAGGCGGCGATCCGAAAGTGCAGCCGAAATAAGAAAACCTCTCCCCGCTATGCGGGGAGAGGTCGAGTGAGCAAAGCGAACGCGGGTGAGGGGCACTCTCCGCGATTCCGCGCGCGGCGGTGAACGCGTAGGCGCTGCAAACCGACTGCAATGTTACGCCGGCGCAGACGCTCCCTCATCCCGACCTTCTCCCCGCGCGCGGGGAGAAGGAGAATAAAGATCAGATGACGTACTGCCGCAGCGGTGGATAGCCGTTGAACCCTACCGAGGAGTAGGTCGCGGTATAGGCGCCGGCCGCCTCGATCAGCACCTTGTCGCCGATCGCGAGCGAAACCGGCAATGGATAGGGCGTCTTCTCATAAAGCACGTCGACGGAGTCGCAGGTCGGACCGGCGATGATGCATGGCGCTGTTTCGTCGCGATCATGCGTGGTGCGGATCGGGTAACGGATTGACTCACCGATGGTCTCGGCGAGCCCGTGGAACTTACCGATGTCGAGATAGACCCAGCGCACCTCGTCTTCGGGGCTGCGCTTGGCGATCAGCACGACCTCGGCCTCGATGATGCCGGCATTGCCGACCAAGCCGCGACCCGGTTCGACGATCGTGTTCGGCAGGTTATTGCCGAAATGCTTGCGCAGCGCCTTGAAGATCGCTTTGCCGTAGGACTCCAATTTGGGCGTCTTGCGCACATAGCGCGCCGGGAAACCGCCGCCCAGATTAACGATGGCGAGTGAGATGCCGCGCTCGGCGGAGGTACGGAAAATCGACGCGGCGGAGGCCAACGCCCGGTCCCACGCTTCCACATTGTGCTGCTGTGAGCCGACGTGGAAGGAAATACCATACGGCACCAGGCCGTTCTTATGGGCGAGTTCCAGAATATCGGCAGCGTAGACGGGCTCGCAGCCGAATTTGCGTGACAGCGGCCACTCGGCACCCGACCCGTCACAATGGATGCGGCAGATTACCCGGCTACCCGGCGCCGCGCGGGCGACCTTCTCTACCTCGGCCTCGCAATCGACCGCGAACAAACTCACGCCCAGCTGGAAAGCCTCGGCGATCTCGCGCTCTTTCTTGATCGTATTGCCGTAGGAGATGCGATCGGCGGTGGCGCCCGCGGCGAACGCCGCGTGGGTTTCGGCGATCGAGGCCACATCGAAGCAGCAGCCGAGATCGGCCAGCAGCTTAAGGATTTCCGGCGCCGGATTCGCCTTCACGGCGTAATACACTTTCGTGTCTGGCAGCGCCTTAGCGAAGTTCTGATAGTTCTCGCGGACGACATCGAGGTCGACGACGAGGCAGGGTCCGATATCGGTACGTTGCTTGAGAAATTCGCGGATGCGTGTGGTCATTGCTACCCAGCTCCTAATCCGACTGGCGGCGTAGCCGCCGGGATGAACCTCCTGCGACGGTTGCGGTGCCGCGCCTGGGCGGAGCACCTGCGTCGCCGTGATTGCTGCCTCGGTCCGGATTAGGGAAATCCCGTTCCGCACTGTTGGCAAAGATGGACAAGCCCTTTCGGCGTCCCCGGCATTCGCGCCGGCAGTAACCAAAAAAGCCCTTCCGTCGTTGCTTTAAGCCGCGTCGCCCGTGGAGAGCGGGCATCGCCGGTTTCGCCTCCGGCTGCCGGTCGCGGGAGCAAGGAAGTAGTGTTCTCTTCCTTAGGCGGCTGTCCGGCCTCTTGTCCGGATGCCCACCGACCGACACACGGCCACAGGCACGTGCGAAATTGGGCAAATCCGCAATAAGGGATTTAGTTCGCCCGCGCAACCTTTTTTGTTTTAAGAAAACGTAAAATGGCAAACTTGGCTGTGCATCGGGGCGCCAGTCGGCGAGTCAGTCGGCGACGAATGGCTCGACGTGGTGCGCAGCGCGCACGAACTGTACCATCACGGCGACGCCGCAGAGCATGAACAGCACATCGAGCACGCGCGCGCCGAGCGTGCCGAGCGCGAACAGGTTGGCGATCGCCCAACTTCCGGCAAACGCCGCACCGAACACTTCGGCGCTGATCAATATCGCCGCGCTGACGACCGTCAGGACGTTCTGCCAGGCAATGCGCCGAGGGCGCTGGGCGGAAGGATCGTTCATGGCAGCAGCAATTAGGCCCAAACGAGCGGCTGATTCAAGGCACGGCGGTCGGACTGGGCGTCAGGCGGCATCGCGCGCGGCCTTGGCCGATAAGAGCCCCGCTTCGACCAGAGCACCGCGAATGCGGTCGATCTCAGCGCGCCCGAGCTTGACCAGTGGCGGCCGCACGACGGCCCGCGGTAAGCGCCCGAGCAGCACCAGGGCCTCCTTCATGCGGTTATGCATGTCGGCCCATGGCTCGGCGTAAAAGACCCGCGCGAGCGGATAGATGCGATCGTTCAGCCGCCGCGCTTCGGCGAGATCGTTGCGTTGCACCGCCTGGAACAAAGCCGCCTGCAGGTCGGGGATAACGCTGCCGCTACCGGAGAGCAGACCGTTGCAGCCAAGCACCAGCGAACTCAAAAGCCAGGCGCTGTGGGTGGTCAGCACGTTGACGGGGCGCTTGAGGCTTTGCAGGGCGCGAACCTGCATTTCATGCTGCGGGACATTGCCTGCCCAATCCTTGATCGCGCGGATGGTCGGGACCGCTTCAATCATTTGCAGCAGCGTCTCGCGCGGATAGCCCTGCCCGGTCGCGAGCGGATATTGGAAGACGATGAGCGGCAGGCTGGTGGCGTCGGCGATGCGCTTGAAGTGCTCGACGGCCATAGCGGGGGTCTGGCCGAGCGTGAACGGCGCCGGCGGAAACACCAGGAGTGCGGACGCCCCGCCCTGCTCGGCCATGCGTGCGATGCGGGCGGCCTCGATACTGCCATCGGCCCATACACCATTAACGATGGGCAGCCGACCGCCAACCTCGTCCTGCGCAATCTCAAGGACGCGGCGCTGTTCGTCGAAGCTGCAGGACGCAACCTCGGTCGAATGGGCGTTAATGGTGATCGCGGAGAGCCCGTCGGTTGCCGCGACATCGGACAGGTGCTTGCGAAAGCCTTTTTCGTCGATGCTCAGGTCATCGGCGAACGGCAGCAGGACGGCCGGTATGACGCCGTGGGGCACATAATGGGCATGGCGGGACATTTCGGCTCTCCTCGCGAATGCAGCAGGTCCCTAGTACAGCGGACTTGAATTCCCTACATCCAGACGGCCTTCGGATATCAAACCCGCCGCCGGTGTTAGTCCTCCCTATATCACGCCGCTAGCCGCATTTGGTAAGACCTCTCGCCATGCCCGAAACGGACCAGCACGCCAATATTCTCGCGCCGATCTCGGACGGACAAAATCCGTTATTGGGGGACTGGGACGCCTCCGGCGGGGTCCCGCCGTTTTCCCGAATTAGCGCCGAGCACTTCCTCCCGGCCTATGCGCGTGCCCTCGCGGAACATCAGGCGCAGATCGCGGCCATCGCCGGGGACCCAGCACCACCGACATTCGCCAATACGATTGCCGCGCTCGAACGTAGCGGACGCACCCTCGAACGGGTCGATAACGTCTTTCATCTGCTTGCCGGCGCACACACCAACGATGCCCTGTTGGAAGTCGAGCGCATAATGGCGCCGCAGATCGCGCGGCACTGGAACAAGGTTCACACCGACGCCGCTCTGTTTCGGCGCATCGATGCGGTGATGCGGGCCGTCGGTGCCGCTGGACTCGATGCCGAACAGAAGCGGGTCGTCGAGCGCTATCACACGAGCTTCCGCCGCTCCGGCGCGGCGGTAGACGACATGGCCAAGAAGCGGCTTGCCGAGATCATCGAGCGGCTGGCAGAACTCGGCACCGCATTCAGCCAAAACGTCCTGGCCGACGAGCAGGCGTTCTTGCTGCGCCTTGAAACCGAAGCGGAGCTTGCCGGCCTGCCCGTTTTTATGCGCGAGACTTTGCGGGTGGAGGCGCTCGAGCACGAACTTGAAGGTTATGCGGTCACGCTGTCGCGCTCGATCGTTGAACCCTTCTTGCAATTCTCTGAGCGGCGCGATCTGCGCGAAAAGCTGTTTCGGGGTTTCGTCATGCGTGGCGATAATGGCGGTTCGACCGACAACAAAGCCATCATCGCCGACATGGCGCGGCTGCGCGCCGAGCGCGCGCGGCTGCTCGGTTATTCCGATTTCGCCCACTACCGGCTCGACGATGCAATGGCGAAAACGCCCACGGCGGTCCGAAACTGCTCGAGACGGTCTGGCGGCCGGCGCGTGCCAGCGCGCTTGCCGATCGCGACGCGATGCAAGCTCTGATCCAGGAAGAAGGCGATAACTTCAAACTCGAGTGGTGGGATTGGCGATATTATTCCGAAAAACTGCGCCGTCGAATTTGCGATTTCGATGAAGCCGCCATCAAGCCCTATCTGAGCCTGGACCGCATCATCGAGGCCGCGTTCTACGTGGCCGCGCGTTTGTTCGGATTGAAATTCACGCCGCGGCCGGATGTGCCGGCATGGCATCCCGACGTGCGAGTATGGCAGGTGTCCGGAGCCCAGGACGAAGAGGTCGGCCTGTTCTTCGGCGATTACTTTGCGCGACCTTCAAAACGCAGCGGCGCCTGGATGACCTCGCTGCGCGACCAGCAAAGGCTCGCTGGAGAGATCACGCCTCACATCGTCAATGTTTGCAATTTTGCCAAGGCGCCTGTCGGCGAGCCAACGCTGTTGAGCTTCGACGACGCGCGCACCTTGTTCCACGAATTCGGCCATGCGCTGCACGGCCTCTTGTCTGCCGTCACTTATCCGACGATTGCCGGAACTAATGTCGTGACCGACTTCGTCGAGCTGCCGTCGCAGCTATACGAGCACTGGCTGGAACA
>CATPBC010000394.1 GCA_955652195.1 uncultured Xanthobacteraceae bacterium
CCATAGCCCGCGACGCCCCCGGTGATTGCGGAAACCGCCGCCAGTGCGACGATCATTATAAGTTCTGCAAGCGAGACGTTCGGGAGAAGCAAAGCGGATTCAGCCGTTGACTAATACGGTGGATTTGAAGTTCCTACAGTCCAGTCGGGACAACGGAAGAACTGCAGAGGAGCTAGGCATGGACCTTGGAATCGCCGGCCGCAAGGCAATCGTTTGCGCTTCGAGCCGGGGCCTCGGCTATGCCTGCGCCAAGGCGCTGGCGCAAGCTGGCTGCGAAGTGGTGATCAACGGCCGCAATCAAGAGCAGCTTGGCGCCGCGGCCGCCGAACTGAAAAAGACCACCGGCGCCAAGATCGTCGCAGTGACGGCCGATGTGGCGTCGCCCGAGGGCCAGAAGGCTTTATTCGCCGCCTGCCCCGAGCCGGATATTCTGATCAACAACAATGCCGGTCCGCCGCCGCGCGACTTCCGCGAGCTCGACCGGCAGAAGCTGCTCGACGGCGTGACCGCCAACATGGTCGTCGCCATCGAGCTGACGCAGAAAGTGATCGATCCGATGGTCGCCAGGAAATTCGGCCGCATCGTCAACATCACCTCGGGATCGGTAAAAATGCCGCTTGCCGGACTTGATCTTTCATCCGGCGCGCGGGCCGGCCTGACCGCCTTCCTGGCTGGCGTCGCCCGCTCGGTCGCCGCCGCCAACGTCACCATCAATTTCATGCTGCCTGGAGTTTTCGCTACCGACCGGCTACGCACTTATCTCGAGACGATGGCGAAGAAGAAAGGATTGAGCGCCGAGGCCGCCCTTGCCGAGCGCGTTGCGACGGTGCCGGCGCGACGCGTCGGACAGCCTGACGAATTCGGCGCGACTTGCGCATTCCTGTGCTCGGCCCAGGCCGGCTATATCACCGGACAAAACATTCTCATCGACGGTGGAGCTTTCCCCGGCGCGTTCTAAGAAAACCCGATCTGAAATATCCAACCCCCGCCCCTACCCTTCCCATAACGGGAAGGAAAACAAGTTTGAGGAGACTCCCATGAAGCTCGTCCGTTATGGCGCACCAGGACGCGAAAAGCCCGGCATGCTGGATGCCGAAGGCCGCATCCGCGACCTTTCAAAAATCGTTCCCGATATCGCCGGCGCCGCGCTCTCGCCAGCGAGCCTCAACAAACTGCGCAAGCTTAAGCCGGAGAAGCTGCCGCTCGTGCGCGGCAATCCGCGCATCGGGCCCTGCGTCGGCAAGGTCGGCAATTTCATCGCCATCGGATTGAATTATTCCGACCATGCCGCGGAAGCCGGCATGCCGATCCCCAAAGAACCGATCATCTTCAACAAGGCGCCGTCATGTATCTGCGGTCCGAATGACGACACCATGATCCCGAAGGGTTCGTCCAAGCTCGACTGGGAGGTCGAACTCGGCATCGTCATCGGCAGCCGTGCGCGCTATTTGAGCAAACAAAACGCGCTCGACGTGGTCGCCGGCTATTGTCTCGCCAATGACGTTTCCGAGCGCGTGTTTCAGATCGAGCGCGCCGGGCAATGGACCAAGGGCAAAGGCTGCGAGACCTTCGGTCCGCTCGGGCCATGGCTCGTCACCAGGGACGAAATCAAGGATCCGCAAAAGCTCGACATGTGGCTCGACGTCAACGGCGAGAAACGCCAGCGCGGCAATACCTCGACGATGATCTTCGACTGCCGCCATATCGTCTGGGCCTGCTCGCAATATTTCGTCATGGAGCCTGGCGACGTCATCATCACCGGCACGCCGCCCGGCGTCGGGCTCGGCATGAAGCCCGAGCCGAAATTCCTCAAGGCGGGCGACGTCGTCACGCTCGGTATCGAGGGCCTGGGCGAGCAGCGGCAGAAGGTCGTGAAGTTTAAGATGTAAGGCTCGCAAAGCGAGCTGCTACAAACTCGTCACCCGCGGGCCTGACCCGCGGGTCTATACTGGCTCTCCGCAAGTTCGGCTGCGCAGCATGGATCGCCGGGTCAAGCCCAGCAATGACGAGCGATGTCATTAATCACCCCTCCCGCGCCGCCAGCACCGCTTCGGTGGAGATGCGCGACCAGGCCGCGACTTTGTCGCGGAACGCGATGTAGGAGGCGTGCACTTTGGCCGCGCCTGTGCTTTTGCCGGCGAATTCGGCGAGCACATCCTTGGCCTGCGCGCGCGCGGCGGCGATAAGATCCGCCGGGAATGTGCTCAGCTTTACATTGTGTTGCGTCGTGAGCACGGCGAGCGCTTCAATATTGAGCCGTTCCATTTCGGCAAGCGCAAAGGAAGCTTCCGCAGCGCAAGCATGCGCCACGATCGCCTGCAGCTCGCGGTCGAGCGTCTGCCATGCTTTGCGCGACACGATGCACTCGCCGGTGCCATTCGGCTTGTTGAAGCCGGGGCTGTAGTAAAGCGGCGCGTAGCGATAGAGCCCGAGCGCAATATCGGATCCCGGACCGACAAATTCGGCGCCGTCGATCAGGCCCGATTGCAGCGAGACCAGAATTTCCCCAGGCGCGGTGGTCTGCGGAATGCCGCCGAGGCGGCGATAGACTTCCCCGCCAAGACCGAGCGAGCGGATTTTCAGCCCGCGCACATCGTCACGACTTTTAATCTCGCGACGAAACCAGCCGCCCATGCATGTGCCGGTGTTGCCGGCCATGAACGGCTTCACGCCAAACGGGGCATAGAGCTCATCCCATAACGCCTGACCGCCACCGGCATCGATCCAGGCGACATGTTCGTTCGGCAGGAGCCCGAATGGCACCGTTGTGAAGAAGGCGGCGGCCGGCTCCTTGCCCTGCCAGTAGAATGCGGCGGTATGCCCCATCTCGGCGACGCCGGAGCCGACTGCGTCGAGCACTTCCAAAGCCGGCACCACCTCGCCCGCCGCCGAGACGCTGATTTCAAGTCGGCCGCCGGACAACGTGCCGATCCGCTCGGCGACCCGCTCCGCCGACATGCCGGGCCCGGGCAAGCGCTTCGGCCACGAGGTGATCATGCGCCAGCGCAATTTGCCGCTCTGCGCCAGCGCCGGAGCAGCGATCGCGCTGGCGAGCCCGAGCGTAGCTCCGCGCGTGATGTTGCGGCGTGTGACCTTGGTCATTGCTGGCACCTTTCGCTCGACCATACGCTTAACTTGCGTCTGTATGTCTTATGACAGTCAATCGGTCCATCGGGGAGTGGCACCGAAGCGCTTGCACTGACAGGATTTTTCCGACACAGGTGATGCCGTAGGAATCCGCGCGGGGAGGATCGAATGGGAG
>CATPBC010000395.1 GCA_955652195.1 uncultured Xanthobacteraceae bacterium
CGCCAAGTGAACATGGACGATCCTCATGTCCATCACGATGCGCTGGAATTCCCCAATGGCCAAATCGTGATGGTGACGCGGCTGGTTCCCGGCCAGACCGCGGCGGTGCTGCAATTGCCGGCCGCTCCGCACGATCACAGCGACGTGAAGCAGCCGCAAACTGCACAAGTGCGTGATCCCGCACTCACTCGCTAGACGCTGCGAGTTCGCTAGTCAGCGGGATTTGATCGGGCGGCGGAGCGTAGACCGCCGCCCGAAACGTGTCGGCACTTCGCGCCCGCGATCGAGAATTGTGACAGCAAATTCGTCTGCCAATTTTTTTCCGAGCGCCGATCGCGCTCAAGCCAATCCCGGCTAAGAGACCGGCAGTTACTGGCGCGCTCGGAGAGATTCGAACTCCCGACCCTCAGATTCGAAGTCTGATGCTCTATCCAGCTGAGCTACGAGCGCAAAAGCGAAGAAGCGCGCGCACAATAACGGCTTTGCCGCAAAAGTCACTTTCACCGCGGCCTCATTGCGGCGCGTGAATGTTTCACCCGAATTCGCGTTCTCGCGAACGCGAATCACCTGGCAATCTCGTGCGCCCAGTGCTGCTGCGGCGCGAAAAAGTTCCGCCGTCATGACGTAACAGCGCAGGCGGTATTCGGAAAGCGCGGCGGAACGGCCCTGCCCGCGCCGCGGTTGATTCCCAGCGCAACGATGGACGGAGGCCCATCATGTCAGACTATGACTATCGCAACCCGGAAGATCCGTTCCGCCGAGATGCTGCCTATGACCCGAATGTCCGCAGCGGCAACTCGGCATGGGGCTGGGTCGCAGCCGCGGTGTTCGTGGCCATTGTCCTAGCGGTCGTGTTCGGCATGGGCCGTCAGCCTGGGCAGAACGGAACCAATACCGCATCCAACGAGACGCGGCCGCCCGCTACGCAAATGGCGCCGCCCACATCGACAATCCCGTCGACGACCCCGTCGCCGACAATTACACCCGCGCCGACCAGTCCAGCGTCGCCTATTACGCCGGCGCCAAATAAACCGGCGGGGCAGCAGTAGCGGGTCATTCGCAACAGCCAATGCAATGCGGCTCCGGCGCTCGCGCCGGGGCCGTTTTTTATGGCCCCGATTCTATTCGAACGCCGGATCGATCGGCACGCGATAGCCGTTAGCCAAGCGATTGGTCTCGTTCGCCATGCCGACAACCGCCATCAACTCGCCGAACATCGCGTCGCTCATGCCCGCTTTGCGCGCGGCCGCGGTGTGACTGGCGATGCAGTAGGGGCAGCCATTGGTGACGCTGACGGCGAGATAGATCATCTCCTTGGTTAGCGGATCGAGTGCGCCGGCCGCCATGATCTCCTTGACGCTCTGCCAGGTCCGCGCCAGCACCGCCGGATCGTGCGCCAGATATTTCCAAAAATTGTTCACGTCATCGACCTGCCGCGTGCGCTTGATGTCGTCGAATACGGCGCGGACCCCCGCACTGGCGTCGCGGTATTCGATCGGTGTTCGCGGCATGGTTCTCTCCTCTGCGGTATCATTCGCACAACGCCGATTGTCGCAGCCGCGCCGAGCGGGCACAATCGGCCGCGTAACAATGGCAGCGCCGAAGCGGGAGGGAGTATGCCGAAGACGCCGGATTACTTCGCCGGAAAATCGATCATCATCACCGGCGCCGCAAGCGGCATCGGCCGCGCCACCGCGCTGATCTTCGCGCGCGAGGGCGCCAATGTCGTCTGCACCGACATCAACGAGCAAGGCGCGCGCGATACGGCCGCCGCAGTCAATGCCGCCGGCAGCCAGGCGCTTGCGCTCAAGACCGACGTCACGTCGCGCGCGCAGGTCGATGACATGGCGCGGCGCGCGATCGCCGCATTCGGCACGGTGCAGTTTCTCTTCAACTCGGCGGGCGCCGCGATCCGCCGCGCCAAGTTTCTCGAGATCGACGACGCGCTGATCGGGAAGACCTTCGCGCTCAACGTCAACGGCACGTTCTACGCCATGCAGGCGGTACTGCCGCACATGCTTGCCAACAAGCACGGCGTGATCGTCAATATGGCGAGCATGGCGCATCGGCGCGGCGGTCCCGGTTCGTCGATCCATTACGCGGCGGCCAAAGGCGCGGTGGTGTCGATGACCATGGGCGTGGCGCGCGAATTCGCCAGCCAAGGCATTCGCGCGCTGTCGATCTCGCCCGGCCCGATCAAGACGCCGTTCCAGGACGCCGCGCAGTCCTCGCCCGAATTGATCCAGCGTTTCCTCGAGGACGTGCCGATGAAGCGTTTCGGCGCGCCCGAAGAGATCGGCGAACTGGTCCTGTTCATGTGCTCCGATGCGTGTGCGTTCATGACCGCGGATACCGTTTATGTGAATGGCGGCGGCGGCTGGCGGTGAGGTTATTACCTCTCCCCGCGGGGCGGGGAGAGGTCGAGCGAAGCGAGGGTGAGGGGGCAACTCCAGCGCTGCAATTCTGAGCTCGATAACGACGCCCCCTCACCCCACCCTCTCCCCACAAGCGGGGAGAGGGAGAACTCAACCACCCCGCTCCTCCACCAGCTCGAGCCGATCGCGCGTGCGCGTGACGCCGCTTGGCCAGGCTTGGTCGAAATCGGCCACCAGCATTTTGAAGCCGTCGCCGCCAAGCGCTGCGTCGAGCCGCGCCATGTCGGCGAACTGATAAACCGCGTAGTGCACGCCGGCCTCGGCAGCGCTCCAGAACCGCCAGCATTTCTCCGCTTTGAATTCGTTAAGCGCCATCGGCAGGTGATGCGCCGAATACCACGCGTCGAATTTCTGCCGCAGCGGCGCTTCAACGACGGCACGCACGACGAAATAGGCTTTGAGCATGAACGTTTTCCTCTACGTCCTCGTCACCACCGGGCTTGACCCCGGTGGTCCATGATGAAGTGCCGCTGACGAAAACCTGCTGAAAGTTACTGCAAGCGCCTCGTCAGCATGGATTGCCGGCATAGGCGAGCGAAGCGACGCCGTTCTTCGAACGGCTATGCCCGGCAATGACGAAATAGAATAACCCTCACTCCCCTCTGATCCCGGCCGCTTTGATGATCGGCCACCACTTGTCCATTTCGGCGTTTTGAAACGCGGCGAGGCCTTCCGGCGTCTGCTGGTCGCGCGCGGCGACGTCGAGGCCGAGCTGCGCGAAACGCGCCTGCACCGCCGGATCGGCCAGCGCCCGCACGGTCGCGGCATTGAGCTTGGCGATGACTTCGGGCGGCGTGCCCTTCGGCGCGTAGAAACCGAACCAGCCGGCGATGTTAAGGCCGGGCACGCCGGATTCGCCGGCCGATGGAATATCCGGCATCGAGGCCGAACGGTCCGGTGACAATTCGGCGAGCGCCTTGATCGTGCCGGCACGCACCTGCGGCAGCGCCACCGCGCCCTGCACGAGGAGAAGATCGACCTGTCCCGAAATCAGATCGGTCATCGCCGGACCGGCGCCGCGATACGGAACGAACAACACTTTGGTACCGGTGAGTTTCTGCAGCAGGAGCCCGCCGACCTGCGCCGAGGCATTCTGGTTGACGAATTTGGCGTCGCCCGGATGCGCCTTCATGTAAGCGACGAGCGATTTGAGATCGTCGGCGGGCAGCGCCTTGTTCGCCACCAGCAGCATCGGATTGATCGAGATCAGTCCAATCGGCGCAAAGTCGCGGCGGAGATCGTAGCTGATATTGTAGATGATGCTGCCGACATGGGTGTCCCACTGGCCGATGTCGATCGTGTAGCCATCTGGAACGGCTCGCGCCAAACGCCCAACCCCGATGGAGCCGCCGGCGCCGCCGACGTTTTCGACGATCACCGGCTGGCCGAGCGCCGCGCCCATCTTGTCGGCCATGATGCGCGCGGCCACATCGGTCGAGCCGCCCGGCGGGAACGGCACGATCAGCGTGATCGGCCGCGACGGAAAATTATCGGCGTGCGCGGGAGCGAGCGCGAGCGGTAGGAGCGCGAGCGCGATAGAGGCGATTGTAAAAATTCGCGTGAAAATTCGCGGCAAGGTTGGCGAAACACTTCCCGCAACTATTCGATTTTGCATTTTCGCTCCCCTAGAATTTATGTCCGACAAGCATTCATGTCCGATACTGTCGCACGTTTTTTCGCATTTTATCGATGTCCGTCAGGCAACTTCTTACCACGTCACCACCGGGCTCGACCCGGTGGTCCATGGTGACGCGCCGTATTCGTAAGCGAATGCGGTCCAGCAAGCTGACCCGCAGCATGGATTGCCGGGTCAAGCCCGGCAATGACGAAATAGAAAATCGTTCCCGCGGCG
>CATPBC010000396.1 GCA_955652195.1 uncultured Xanthobacteraceae bacterium
ATGCTGTTGCCGATCGAAGACAGCGTGACCGCCGAGCCATAAGTGGCAAATCCCTTCACCGCAAAGATCGCGGCTGCGATCACGCCGATAACAACGATGCCATGAAAATTTCGATTGACGTAGGCTTCGTTGGTCATCGTGCCAAGAAGATAGGCGGTGAGCGCGGTGGCCGCGGCAGCGATTCCCATCAAAGCGAAGGCAATGGCGTAACGCGGCCAATAGCCGAGCGCTTCATCGACCAAAAGGCGCCGCACCAGCGCATAGGTCGAATATTGCTGCGATAGTTCGGCTGTTGCCGTTATCATTTCCAGTCCTCACCCCGCTGCGGTATTGGCGCAGCCTTTCCGTTGCATGCCTGGATGGTTCGGAGTTTTCAAGCGGTTTCGACGAGGCCGCGGCTGCGCGTATCGCGCGGGAACCGCGCCATGAGCTGACGTTCCCAGGCCAGCGCATGCGAGACGATCGTCGGCAAATCATCATAGCGTGGATGCCAGCCAAGCGCATCGCGTATACGCTCGCTGGCGGCCACGATGCGAGCGGGGTCGCCGTCTCGCCGCGGCGCGTTCTCGACCTTGAAATCGATAGCCGACACACGCTTGACCGTTTCGATCACCTCACGAACGGAGAAACCGTGGCCATAGCCGCAATTGAGCGTCAGCGGGATTCCGCCGGACCGTAGATAGTGCAATGCCAGCTTATGCGCATCAGCGAGATCGCTGACATGGATGTAATCGCGGATACAAGTACCATCGGCCGTCGGATAGTCGGTGCCGAAAATTTCGAGCTTTGGTCGCAATCCCAAGGCTGTTTCGGCAGCGACCTTGATCAAATGCGTGGCGGCTGCGCTCGATTGCCCGGTGCGCCCTTGCGGATCGGCGCCGGCGACGTTGAAATAGCGCAGGATGACATGGCCCATCCCATGGGCATGGCTTGCATCGCGCAGCATGGTTTCCGTCATCAGCTTCGACCAGCCATACGGCGAAATCGGCAGCGTCGGCGCATCCTCGCCAATCGGAACCGCCGCCGGATTGCCGTAGACCGCGGCGGTGGAGGAAAAGACAAAATGGCGGATGCCGTTCCGGACCGCGGAGTCGATCAAAGCACGCGAATTGACGGTGTTATTGCGATAATAGCCCAGCGGGTCACGCACTGAATCCGGCACGACGATCGACGCAGCGAAATGGATGATCGAGTCCACTTCGTGGTCGCGGATCAGCCGCGCTACCAGCGCCTGATCTCCAGTTTCACCGATGACGAGCGGCGCGCCTTCGAAAACGGCCCAACGAAAGCCGGTGGAGAGGTCATCGAGCACTACGACGCGTTCACCGGCGTCGACCAGTTCATGAACCATTTGGCTGCCGATATAGCCGGCGCCGCCGGTGACCAGGAGTGCCATGAATGCAACCGTCTCCGATTCTCTTCGCCTACAACAATGCCTTAAAAACGTGGTCGGCCCAGGTTTCGCCTTCAGGCCGCGGGAACAAGCGGGGCGAGGGCTTGGCGAACGGCGGCGAAGACTTGTTCCGGGGGGATATCGCGCATGCAGCGGTGATGAACGAGGCGGCAGGCCGGCTTGTGACATGGTCGGCAATCAAGTTTGCTGGCCGTCTCGATCGTTGCCGCAAGCGGATTGAGTGGTGCCCAATGCCAAGGGCTGGTCGGGCCGAAGATTCCGACAGTCGGGGTTCCGAGTGCGGCGGCGACATGCAGAAGTCCAGAATCGTTTGATACGGCCAAAGCCGCGGTGGCAAGCGCGAGGATCGCATTGCGCAGATCATTCCCCGTCAAATCGCGCGCCGTCGTATCGGCGATAATCTCACCGGCCAACGCTTTCTCCTCCGGCCCGCCGATCACCCAGACGTTGAGGCCTTCAGCGATGAGGCGACGCGTCAGCGCGGCATAGGCGCTTGCCGGCCAGCGCTTCGACGGACCAACCGCACCGGGCGCCAGCGCGACCACGGGCCTGCCGTCCCCGGCGAGACCGCGCTCGCGCCGCCAAGTTTCGATCTCTGCGCGTGCGACTTTTAGCTCGGGCATTGGCCATTCGCGCGGAAGCTTGGCCGCAGCGGGCAGGGCCAATGCGGCACAGCGATCCACCATGCGCGGCAGCCGTCGCTCGCCATGTCGCAAATCGTTGAGCAGGAAATAGCGTGCCTCGCCGACGAAACCGGTACGCTCTGGGATTCCAGCAAGAAACGGCGCCAAGACCGACTTCCAGGTGCGCGGCATGATGAGCGCCGTGCCATAATTTTCGCGCCGGAGACGCCGCGCCAGCGCCAGTTGATGCGTAAGAGCGAGACGGCTGCGAGGTAGATCGAAGACAATCGACCGACGCAAGCCCGGCATGTAACCGGTCAGCGGGGCGCATAACGTGGTGGACAGGATGTCTACCGGCCGATTCGGGAATCGCGCGTTCAGTAGTTTGACCACCGAGTGGCAGCGCACGAAATCGCCGATCCACATGTACGGAACAATGAGAATGGGACCGCCGTCGTTTTCAAGTTTTGAGTAGCGATTCATTGCTGCGACCGAAGCTCGCTCGGTTTGCAATTTTTTGGCGCGGCAATGCATTCGCGAGGCTTCCCGGCCTCAGCACGACTACCCGGCGGCCGTCGCACCGGTGCAATCACTCTGCGCGCCAGCAGTGCCGTGAAAATCGCAGGGCTGAACCGTTGAATGGTTTGCATTTGTTCTCTGGTGGGAAGAGGTGAGGGCGCAGCGGATTATAGCCCAGGCGGGGGGTTTGCGAATTCACCATCAGGGCTGCGCAACTCTTTGAGAACATTAGTGGTATGCTCATTTACGTCAACTCACGTTAACCATCAGTGGAATTCGGCCCTACTTCTGCGAGTTGCCCGACAGGCAAGTCTGGGGCAAAGCTCTGGGGCAAAGGTGCGGTACCGACGATCGGCAAAGGGGCCTGATCGATCCTTCAAACCGGTTTTAAAGTATCGATGTTGCTGGTCACCGGCGGGGCCGGGTTTATCGGATCGAATGTGGTTGCCAGCCTCAATGAGGCCGGGTGCGCCGATGTCGCCGTCAGCGATGTCCTCGGCAGCGACGATAAATGGCGCAATCTCGCTCGCCGGCAGATTGCCGATTTCGTTCCGCCGACGGAACTTCGGCAATGGCTCGAAGGCCGAAAACTCGAGGCGGTGATCCATCTCGGCGCGATCTCGTCGACGACCGCGCGGGACGGCGACGCCGTCATGGAAAACAATTTCCGGCTATCGCTGCGGTTGCTCGACTGGTGCGCTGCTACCCGCACCCCATTCATTTATGCCTCCTCGGCAGCGACCTATGGTGACGGCGGCGAGGGCTATTGCGACGATTGGGCGGCAGGCGCGCTCAAACGCCTGAGGCCGATGAATCTCTACGGCTGGAGCAAGCAACTGTTCGATCTTGCCGTCGTCGAGCGTGCTCGCCGTGGCGACAAGCTCCCGCCGCAATGGGCGGGTCTGAAGTTTTTCAATGTATTCGGCCCTAATGAATACCACAAAGGCGAGATGATGAGCCTTGTGGCCAAGCGGTTCGACGATGCCAAGTCCGGCAAACCGATCCGCCTGTTCAAGTCGCATCGCGCCGGCATCGCCGACGGCGAGCAGAAACGTGATTTCATCTATGTCGATGATGCGATCGCGGTGGTGCGTTGGCTGGTCGAGACGCCGGCCGTCTCGGGCATCTTCAATGTCGGCACTGGCGTAGCACGCAGCTTTCGCGACTTGATGCACGCCATGTTCGCCGCGCTCGGCCGGCCCCCTGCGATCGAGTATATCGACATGCCGGCCGCGATCCGCGAAAGTTATCAGTATTTTACCCAAGCCGATGCCGCAAACCTGCGGCGCGCCGGCTATAATGCGGACTTCACGCCGCTCGAAACAGCGGTGAAACACTACGTCGATTGTTATCTCGATCGTGCCGATCGCTATCGCTGAGCACGGTCATGGCGCTTAGGGGCTCGGCGGCAACAGCTATGTTCGATTTTGAGGAAGCGCTGAAGCTTGTGGCGAAGCAGACCGTGCTCTGCGTCGGCGATCTCATGCTCGACGATTTCGTCTATGGCGAGGTGAGCCGCATTTCGCCGGAGGCGCCGACGCCGGTGCTGGCGGTCGCGCGCAGCGAGATCGAGATCGGCGGCGCCGGCAACGTTGCTCGCAATATCGGCGCGCTTGGCGCGCACTGCATCTTTGTCGGCCTCATCGGCAAGGATGACGCGGCGCGCACATTGTCCGATGCGTTTGCCAAGCTCAATGGTTCGGTTAGTCCGCATCTCGTGATCGAAGCGGGCCGCCATACGACGCGCAAGGTGCGCTTCGTTTCCGAGCATCACTCCGCGCATCTCGTGCGCGCGGATTGGGAAACGGCGCGGCCGGCGAGCGCCACCAGCGAGGCGGCCGTGATCGCGCATGCCGAGGCGGCATTACCGCAATGCGGCGCAGTAGTGTTGTCCGATTATGCCAAAGGAGTGCTGACGCCGCACGTCATCCGCGCGATCATCGATCGCGCACGCCAACTCGGCAAACCGGTCGTGGTCGATCCGAAAAGCCACGATTACAGCATTTACCGGGGTACGACGCTGATCACGCCCAATCGCCAGGAGCTCGGCGTTGCTGTGCATCGCCCGGTTTCGACAGAGGCGGAGGTCGCCAAAGCCGCAGCCGAACTTGGCCGGATGGTCGGCAGCGACGCAGTGCTGGTCACGCGCAGCGAGCAGGGCATGACACTGCACGTGGAGGGGCACCCGCCGCTCCATATTCCTGCTTATCCAGTAAAAGTGCGCGACGTCTCCGGCGCCGGCGATACCGTGGCCGCGGTGATGGCGGTCCTGCTTGCCATCAAAGCGCCGTTCGACGCCGCGATGCGCGCTGCAAACGCCGCGGCCGCAGTAGTGGTTGGCAAACGCGGCACCGCGACGGTGAGCTTGACCGAATTGCGTCACCGCATTCTGCCCTCAGCCTCGCTCGCGCCCGAGGATAAGATCGTGTTCGATTGGGCCATGCTCGACGAACGACTGGAAGAGTGGCGGCGCCACGGATTGCGTATTGGCTTCACCAATGGCTGTTTCGATCTCCTGCATCGCGGGCACGTAAAGCTATTGGCGGAAGCGCGCGCCGCCTGCGATCGGCTGGTGGTCGGTCTCAACAGCGATGGTTCGACGACCAGGCTCAAAGGTCGAGGCCGGCCAATCAATCCGGCTGAGGGTCGCGCCGAAGTGCTTGCGGCACTGGAGGCGATCGATCTTGTCGTGGTTTTCGACGAGGACACGCCACTCGAATTGATCAAACGCGTGCGCCCGGCTGTGCTCGTCAAGGGCGCCGATTACACGCGCGAGGAGGTGGTGGGTCGCGAAGTGGTGGAAAAGGCCGGGGGCGACGTGGTGCTGGTGGACTTGGTGCCCGGTCACTCGACCACGGCGATCGTCGAGCGCGCGCGGCCGGTGAAACAAGCCGTCGAGGACTAATCGTATGCGGACCGTTGCCCCGCTGCCTGCGAGCGTTGGGTCGTGAGCGGCGCCTCCCTCATTTCGGTTATCGTCACCACGTATAACCGCGAGGACGCGCTGGACGCGGTCCTACGTGCGCTCGGCGCCCAATCGGATCAAAACTTCGAAATCATCATTGCTGACGACGGTTCGGGTCCTGACACCACTAGCCTGATCGAGAGTTGGAAGCCACGCCTGGCCATGCCGCTCAAGCATGTTCGCCACGAACACCGCGGCTTTCGCGGCGGCGAGATCCGCAACCGCGGCATTCGCGCCGGCGCCGGCGCGCTGTGCATTTTCCTCGACGGTGATTGTGTGGCGAGACCCGATTTTATCGCCGCGCATCGGCGGCTTTATGAGCCGGGCTGGTTCGTGACCGGCAATCGCATCTTGTTGTCACGCGAGCTAACCGCGGCCATTCTGGCGCAAGGATTGGCGCCGCAAATGTGGAGTTTTGCTACGCTCCTGCGCCAGCGGCTAAGCGGCGGCATCAATCGCCTGGCGCCGGCGGCGCATCTACCGCTCGGCCCATTGCGCAAGCTGCACAGCGCAAGTTGGCGCGGCGCGCAGACCTGCAACCTGGCTGTGGCGCGCAGCGATCTTGATCGCGTCGACGGCTTCGATAACGCCTTTGTCGGTTGGGGTTTGGAGGATTCCGATCTCGTCGTTCGGCTTCTGCGCGCCGGCGTGCGTCGTAAGGATGGACGATTTGCTACTGGCGTGTTGCATCTGTGGCATCCATGGAATGACCGCGCGCAATTTGCGGCTAATCGCCAACGGCTCGACGAGACGATCGACGGCACCCGTGTGTGTGCTCTGCGCGGATTGTCGGCGCTTCCCAGTGAAGACGAAATGTCCACGCATTCCTCGATGGCGCAGCAATGAAGCCGATTCGCTTGCCGGATCAACCGCGCGTGCTCGTCGTTATCTTGCGTCGACTGGGCGATGTGCTCTTGACCACACCGCTCATCCGCAGTGTTAAGCGCGCCTACCCGCAAGCCTCAATCGACGCGCTGGTTTTTACCGGTACCGAAGGAATCTTGGCCGGCAATCCCGATCTTGCTGAAATTATCACCGTCCCACAGCGGTCGAGCTTCCTCGACACCTTGTCGCTGATCGCACGGCTGTTCCGCCGCTATGACCTCGCGCTGTCGACGCAAACCGGCGATCGCCCAACCGCTTTGGCAGTTATCGCGGGACGCCAGAGCGCCGGGCCGGTCGAAGCCGGTGGATCGGCCAGTGCGCTCAAGCGTTTTTTCCTGAGCCGCAGTTACGTCACGGATAGCCAGCAGCATCGCCTTCTCGACATTTTGCGCCTGGCGGACGTGCTCGGCATTCCCTCACATCGCGAAGTCGTCTGTCCTCCTGCTGCGCCAGGTTCCGAGCTGGCGCCTCGCCAACTTTACGCGGTGATCCATGCCGCGCCGATGTTCGTCTACAAGCGCTGGACGGGCGAAGGCTGGCGCGCGCTGGCTGCGGCACTGCGCGACCGCGGATTCATGGCCGTGAGCACCGGCGCCGCCTCCGACCGCGCCTACCTCGATGAGGTATGGCACAATGCAAATGTTCTGCGGCTCGATGGCAAGCTCGCTTGGCCGGAACTGACGGCGCTGATCGCCGCCGCGCGCGTTTATATCGGCCCGGACACCGCGATCACCCATCTTGCTGCAGCAACGGGAATCCCGACCGTGGCGCTTTACGGCCCAACCGATCCGCGACTTTGGGGGCCATGGCCTCCCGGCGGCTTCGATCGACCATGGCAGGCCGCCGGCACAATCCAACGTCGTGGCAATGTCTGGCTGGTGCAGAATCCGTTGCCGTGCTTGCCGTGCCAGCTCGAAGGCTGCGAGCGCCGACTCGACAGCTATAGCCAATGCCTTGACGAGCTTACCGCGGCGCAGGTCCTCACCGCCGTCGATCAGGCGCTTGCCATGCGCGAAGCTGCATAACGCCATCGGGCGAAGCTTCGGCGCTTAATAGAGCGCCGGCTGTTCCGGGGCGGTCGGGCGACCGAGCACGCCGTTCACCACGTCAAACGGAGTATAAGATTGCGATCCACAGGAATCCGATTGGACCGCGTAGCGTCCATCGACGACGGCATCGTTCTGAATAAACAGCGCATAGGTTCGCAGATGGCCG
>CATPBC010000397.1 GCA_955652195.1 uncultured Xanthobacteraceae bacterium
GACTCGCACCCAAGTGAAGCGGGATAAGCCCTGGATATTCCGTACTTATGCCGGTCATTCCGCGGCCACGGCTTCCAACGCGCTCTATCGCACCAACCTGAGCAAAGGTCAGACCGGACTTTCGGTCGCCTTCGATCTGCCGACGCAGACCGGCTACGACAGCGATCATCAACTGGCCAAGGGCGAGGTCGGCAAGGTCGGCGTGCCGATCTGTCATCTCGGCGATCTGCGCGCGCTGTTCGAAGCCATCCCGCTTGGCGAGATGAACACGTCGATGACTATCAATGCGACGGCCGCCTGGCTGCTCGCGCTCTATATTGCGCTCGCCGACGAGCAAAGCGTGCCGCGCGCCAAGCTGCAGGGCACGACGCAGAACGACATCATCAAGGAATATCTGTCGCGCGGCACCTATGTGTATCCACCGGCGCCGTCGATGCGGCTGACCAAGGACGTGATCCTGTTCACGACTAAGGAAATGCCGAAGTGGAATCCGATCAATGTCTGCTCCTATCACCTGCAGGAAGCCGGCGCGACGCCGGTGCAGGAATTGGCGTTCGCGCTCGCGACCGCGATCGGCGTGCTCGATGCGGTAAAGGCTTCGGGCCAATGCGCTGACGAAGAATTCGGCGACGTGGTCGGGCGCATATCGTTCTTCGTCAACGCCGGGCTGCGCTTTGTCACCGAGCTGTGCAAGATGCGCGCCTTCACCGAATTGTGGGATGAAATCACCCGCGAGCGTTATGGCGTGCGCGACCCGAAGCAGCGGTTGTTCCGTTACGGCGTGCAGGTCAATTCACTGGGGCTGACCGAGCAGCAGCCCGAAAACAACGTCACGCGCATCCTGATCGAGATGCTGGCGGTGACGCTTTCCAAAGACGCGCGGGCGCGCGCCGTGCAATTGCCGGCCTGGAATGAGGCGCTCGGCCTGCCGCGGCCGTGGGATCAGCAATGGTCGCTGCGCATGCAGCAAATCCTGGCTTATGAAACCGACTTGTTGGAATTCGGCGACGTTTTTGACAACTCGCCGGTCATCGCCGCCAAAGTGAGCGAATTGAAAGCGGCGGCGCGCGACGAGCTCAAACACATCGAGGCGCTGGGCGGCACGGTCGCGGCCGTCGAATCCGGCTATCTCAAGCAACAGCTCGTCGAATCGAATTCCCGGCGCATCGAGGCGATCGAACGCGGCGAGCAGATCGTGGTCGGCGTCAACCGTTTCACCGAAACCGAGCCATCGCCGCTCGCTGCCGCCGCCGGCGCGGTGCTCACCGTCGCGCCGGAAGCCGAAGCCGATCAAGTGGCGCGCCTCAAAGCGTGGCGAGAGCAGCGCGACCGGCAAGCGGTTGCCGCGGCGCTTGATGGATTGCGCCGCGCGGCGCAAAGCGACGCCAATATCATGCCGCCCTCGATCGACTGCGCCAAAGCCGGGGTGACCACCGGCGAATGGGGCGCGGCGCTGCGCGCCGCGTTTGGCGAATATCGCGCGCCGACCGGCGTCGGCACCGCGATGCGAAATGACGCCGAAGGGCTCGATGACATTCGCGCCGAGGTCGATCGCGTCTCGAAAAAGCTCGGCCGGCGGCTGAAGCTGTTGGTCGGCAAGCCTGGACTCGACGGCCATTCCAACGGCGCCGAACAAATCGCCGCCCGCGCGCGCGACGCCGGCATCGAGGTGGTCTATGACGGCATTCGCCTGACCGCCGATGCGATCGCCAGCGCCGCGTTCGAAGAGAGAGTGCACGTCGTCGGGCTGTCGATTTTGTCGGGCTCGCACCTGCCGCTGGTGCACGAGGTGATGGCGCGCTTGAAGGAAAACGGCGCGACGCAGGTGCCGGTCGTGGTCGGCGGCATCATCCCGCCGCGGGACGCCAGCGCGCTCAAAGATGCCGGCGTTGCGGAAGTCTACACGCCGAAAGACTTCGAACTGAACCGCATCATGGCCGATCTGGTACGCATCGTGGAACGTGCTGCGGATCGGGCGAAGTAGCACATGCTCCTGTAATCAAATAACTCAATCCGATAGCCGATGTCGGTTATGCGGCACATTACGGACTCGTGGTACAGATTCCGGCACGTCTCAGATGAGCCAGAAGCGGACATCGTCTTCGTTTAGGCGTAGCGGACGACGCTACATTACGAACCCACCGAGGGCATTTGCCCGAGCTGGCCTATAGCGTTCGGCTTCCGCTCCAGCGCGGCGAGAAAGCGCTCAGCCCAGTGTTGGATATCGTTGTGTGAGAGCACTCGGAACAGCGAGTTGTGCCGTTCCCGTCGCTCGGCCAATGGCATCGATAGCGCCTGAGCGATGGCCGCGGCAACGCTGTCGGGATCGTAAGGATTGACCAGCAGCGCGGCTTTGCACTCGTGAGACGCGCCTGCGAACCGCGACAGGATCAGCACGCCCGGGTCATCCGGATTCTGCGAGGCGACATATTCCTTGGCGACGAGATTCATCCCGTCACGCAATGGGGTCACCAGTCCAACGCGGGCGGCACGATAAAGCCCGGCAAGAGTCGAATGACTGTAGGGATGGTTGATGTAACGGATCGGCGTCCAGTCCGCCTCACCAAAGGCGCCATTAATGCGTCCGGCAGCCGAGCCAATGTCCCGCTCAATATCGGCATATTCCGGAATCTCGGTCCGGCTCTTGGTCGCGATCTGTAAATAGGTCACTTTGCCCAGCCATTGCGGCTGCCTTTGCAGGAATAGCTCAAATGCCGACAGTCGATGGCCAATTCCTTTGGAGTAGTCCAAGCGATCGACCCCGATGATGAGCGCCCGGCCCGCGAGGCTCGTGATCACGCGCTTAACGAACGGCAAACGCACTGAACGCTGGGCAAGCTCGGCAAAAGCTGCGGTCTCGATGCCGACCGGGAACACGTCGATCCGCATCGTCCGATCGCCAACGACGAAATTGAAATCGCGGCTGGGTAGGCCGCATTCGCGCGTGAGATAACGGCTGAAATTGAACGCGTCATCGCCGGTTTGGAAGCCGACGAGATCGTATTCGCAGAGTGATGGAATAAGACGCTCGTGGTGGGGCAATGCAGTCAATATTTCCGGCGGCGGGAATGGAATGTGAAGGAAAAAACCGATGCGATTCTTGTGCCCGCGCTCGCGCAGCGCCTTGGCGAGCGGGATCAGGTGATAATCATGCACCCAGATGAAGTCATCCGGCCCGAGCACTTCGTGCAACTCGCGTGCGAAGTGATCATTGACACGCAGATAGCCGCTCAGATCCCGGCGTGAGAACTCGGCGAGATCGATTCGGTAGTGCAGGATCGGCCATAGCACACGATTTGTGAAGCCATTGTAGTATTCCTGGTGGTCTTCTTTGGAGAGATCGAGCGTGATGTAGGTAATTTCGTCATGCACGACCTTCTGTGTGGCAATCTTAGTGTGCGTAGGGGCGACCTTTCCGCTCCACCCGAACCAAATGCCAGTTTTGTGCCTAAGTGCGGCCTCGACAGCAACTTCAAGCCCGCCGGCGCGCGCCTTTGCATTTTTCTCGGGAATGGCGACTCTATTCGAGACTATAACGAGCTGTCCCAATAGCGGTCCTCTCCGCGGCTTTCGTTAAATGATCTACCAATAGTAGTTGGGAGTTGACACTGACGCCAGCGTGGCCCGCCAACGGAGGTCAATTATGCGAGAAGCCGGCGCATCGAGCGAAGCTTCCGGGTTTCGCAATTTCTGGGAGGTGGCGGAAGCTGAACGCCATCATCCGAATGTCAGTCGTCCACAGGATCACAGGCGGACATGGCTCTGGCGCGTGCATCCGCACATCTGGTGCGGGCTTATTTGCATCCTAAACGAGATGAGGCCGCAGCACGTCCAGGCGATCCATCCGGAACCAACGTTCTCCGAGATGTTCATTGGGCCATCCGCCTTGAAGCAGACTCTCGTCGATCAGCTGTTCGATTCGAATGAGAAACGTACGTCTTGTCCGAATGCTTCTGCTAGTCACGGATTTTAGAAGGAAAGAGCGCATCGCCCTCTATAGGCGAACGATCTAACAAATAAAAACCCCCGGCCGACGCCGGGGGTTCCTTGCTCGGAAGAGAAGCATTACTTCTGCTGGCCGCCTTGTTGGCCGCCCTGTCCGGGCTTCTGATTCGGCTGCTGGGTCTGCTGACCCGGCTTCTGCTGGCCACCGCCTTGTTGGCCACCACCTTGTTGGCCACCACCCTGGTCGCCTTGCTGGTTCTGCTGGCCGCCCTGATTCTGATTATTCTCGGTCATAGCGATCTCCAATTTTTTGTGAAGTATTGCTTGAATATCATTATTCAACCAACTCACCTTAGCTAAGCCACAATGCAGTTAAAGCTAGGGATCCTGAAAAAGAAAGTTAGTCACGGATGTCGAAGAGTTCCATTTGCCCAAGCGACTGCCGCGACACGGACTTTAAAAGATTTGGTGGCGTGTCGTGGCTCGGTCAAGACTTCGAAGGGATCAGCTCGGCATTAGATTAAGAATTCCACGTCACGAGATGTGGCGCGATAAGTTCGTTGCCGAGGTCCACGGCCGCCTGTATGACGTATCGTTCAGAGAGCAAGAAAGTGTGAAATGTCAAAACAAGCGATGCGCGACGAGACCGAACGTTTGGTGAAAGAGGCATTGGAGCGTAAAACGCTCACCGTTAAGCAGGGCAAGACTCGTATCGACAGCAAATGCGGAAAGTGCGGCGCGCTAAATCGCGTCTCAGCAGCTCAAGGGCAGGTTCGAGTGTCATACACGTGCAAGGAATGTGGCGAGGAACAAAGGACATTCTGATTGACGGTCAACGCGCGCGTTCGTGGTAAGACTCACCGCTAGACACAAGCAATCTCAACCGCTTTGGCACTACCAACTCTCAACCACCAGCGCCTGACAGAGACACCCGCATAACCGCTTTTAGCTTTGATCCGAGCATATTTCCGAAACTGTATAAAACAGCTCACTCTGAAACAACTCCGCTTGGAGTTCGCTTGGGCTCTTAGTTCCTCCTCCCTATTGCGCTTCATGTCCCGCACCTCCATGTTAGTAGACAAAGGCAAGCAGTGGCTTGTCCGAGAGCTGCCCATAAATCGGGGACATACCGAAGTCTCCCTTCTTCCTTCTTCTCCAGGTGGCAGCGCAGGTGCCGTCGGCAGGCACAAATAACACTCCAAAATAGAGTTGCGTTCGGCTCGGGTGCCGTCAGCACCTGCCTGCGTTGCTGCGCGCACTGCGTGCGGCGCACGTCCCTCTGATCGAAAGGCCAAAAGCCATGCAAGTTCCTTCAATTCTGCGGGGCGAGTCGCGGACTCGTCTCCTCCAAGGAATAGCTATCGGCGCGGTCGCGTCGATGGTCGTCGGGTTTTCTTGGGGCGGCTGGATGACTGGCGGCACCGCCATCAAACTTGCGAATGAGCGAACTAATAACGCCGTCGTGGCAGCCCTTACACCGATCTGCGTAGAGAAATTCCTGCAGAACAACGATGCGAAAGCGAACCTGGCAGTCCTGCAAAAGATCTCTTCGAACTGGGAACAAGGTGATTACTTGCAGAAGGGCGGCTGGGCAACACGGCCGGGGGCTACCTCCTCCGACTACCAGCTGGCCAGGGCGTGTGCAGACAAGTTGGTCCAAATCAAAATTGCAGCCCAATGAACTGAAACGTAGGACCTCAAATGCTGCGTTGAGCCGACATTCTCTGAGTTCGCCAGCGGACTGTGAAGTACCTCACAGACCGCGGTGTTGAAGGACGACAAATTCGGCCACGGTGAGGCCGCTTGGTTGATGACGCTACACACTGGAACGCCACAATGACCGCTCCCCATTACATCAGTGAAACCAAATCCGACATGCGCGGCATCAAACACGGCTGGTACGCGGTTGAGGATGACGGCAACCTCTCTTCTGGACCCTTTTCCAGCCGCGAGGCTTGCGTCGCGAGAATCACTCAGCCGACGAACGGGACGATGGCGTCCAAGTTACAGCGAGGGCCGAATTGAATCACTGTGCTCTCTACCGACATCCGGCGCTAAGGGCGGCGTCGGGAGTCTACCCAAAACCGCCCTCTAAAGGATTAAGTGTCATGACAGAAACCAGTACTGCCGCCACCAAAGCCAAGACTGCGAAGCACGCCACCTCCCCGTTTGGCCTGCCGGACTACGGGATTCCGAATTTCGAGATGCCAAAATTCGACATGTCGAATATGGAAATGCCGGATGCATTTCGTGAGATGACCGAGAAGGGCGTCGCGCATGCTAAGGACACCTACGCCAAGGCGAAGATGGCCAGCGAGGAAACAGCCGACCTGCTCCAAAATAGCTATGCGGCCGTCGCCAAGGGCGCCACAGACTACAATCTCAAGCTGATCGAGATTGCACGCACCAACACTCGCGCCGCCTTTGACTACGCCGATGAGCTGTTGGGCGTGAAATCCCCGTCTGAGTTTATCGAACTGTCGACTGCGCAAATGCGCAAGCAATTCGACATGTTTTCTGCGCAGAACAAGGAGCTTTGCGCGCTCGCTCAGGAGACGGCGACTGAGGCTGCCAAGTCAATCAAGACGAGAGTGTCCAAGGCGTTCAACACGGCCCCCTGAATCGCAGCGGTTTCGAAATATTGGACCCGCAACGAACAGCTTTCGAAATAACGATCAGTTTTCCAATCCGTCAGACTTTTTGACGAAGCCTTAGGAGGACGCCCATGAAATTCCGGCCACTTCACGACCGTGTTGTCATCGAGCGAATCGATGCCGAGGCGAAGACCGCCGGTGGCATAATTATTCCCGACACCGCCCAGGAGAAGCCGCAGCAAGGCAAAGTCATCGCCGTTGGACCCGGCGGCCGCGACGAGCGCGGCAAGCTGATCCCGATCGACGTCAAAGTCGGCAACCGCATCCTGTTCGGCAAGTGGTCTGGCACCGAAGTCAAAATCGATGATGTCGAATACCTCATCATGAAAGAGAGCGACATCATGGGGGTGCTGGCCATGGCCGAGGTCAAGAACGAGACCAGGAAGAAGGCGGCCTGATTGCGCTCTTTAAATTCTTGTCCTGAGGACACCGCGAAGCGGTCGATTCGTAGGCTGAGAAAAAAACATCACCTTCGGGGCTCGCCCAACATGCGCTCCCCGAGTTGAGATCAAACAAAAGGGAATATTGAGATGTCTGCCAAGGAAGTTAAATTCTCGGTCGACGCGCGCGACAGAATGTTGCACGGCATCGATACACTCACCCACGCGGTACGCGTGACGCTGGGCCCCAAGGGCCGCAACGTCATACTCGACAAGTCGTTTGGCGCACCACGCATTACCAAGGACGGCGTGACCGTCGCCAAGGAGATCGAGCTCGAAGACAAATTCGAGAACATGGGTGCGCAGATGGTGCGCGAGGTTGCCTCGAAGACCTCCGACCAGGCGGGTGACGGCACGACGACGGCGACCGTGCTCGCTCACGCGATCGTCAGAGAAGGTGCCAAGGCTGTCGCCGCCGGCATGAATCCGATGGACCTTAAGCGCGGTGTCGATTTGGCCGTCGAGACCATTGTCACCGACCTGCAGAAGAACTCCAAGAATGTCACCTCGAACGAGGAGATCGCCCAAGTCGGCACCATCTCGGCCAATGGCGATGCGGAAATTGGTCGTTTCATCGCCGATGCGATGAAAAAGGTCGGCAACGAAGGCGTGATCACTGTCGAGGAAGCAAAGTCGCTCGAGACCGAGCTTGAAGTGGTTGAGGGCATGCAGTTCGACCGCGGCTATATCTCGCCCTACTTCGTCACCAATGCCGATAAAATGCGGGTGGAAATGGAAGACCCGTATATCCTGATCTACGAAAAGAAGCTTTCCGGACTGCAGGAGCTCCTGCCGTTGCTGGAAGCGGTGGTGCAAGCGAGCAAGCCGTTGCTGATTATTGCCGAGGATGTCGAGGGTGAGGCGCTAGCCACCCTCGTGGTCAACAAGCTGCGCGGCGGCCTCAAGGTGGCGGGTGTCAAAGCCCCCGGCTTCGGCGATCGCCGTAAGGCAATCCTCGAGGATATTGCGATCCTCACGGGCGGCACCATGATCTCCGCCGACCTCGGCATTAAGCTCGAGAACGTAACAATCAATATGCTCGGACGCGCCAAGAAAGTGATGATCGACAAGGAGAACACCACGGTCGTCGGCGGCGCGGGTAAGAAGGCCGATATTCAGGCGCGTATTACCCAGATCAAGGCGCAGATCGAGGAAACTACCTCTGACTACGACCGGGAGAAGCTGCAAGAGCGACTGGCCAAGCTCGCCGGCGGCGTCGCAGTGCTTCGCGTCGGCGGCGCGACCGAGATCGAGGTGAAGGAGCGCAAGGACCGCGTCGATGACGCCATGCATGCAACCCGCGCCGCGGTTGAGGAAGGTATTCTGCCTGGCGGCGGCGTTGCGCTGCTGCGCGGCATCAAAGCTCTGGAGAAGCTCAAAGTTCACAACGACGATCAGCGAACTGGCATTGAAATTGTTAAGAAGGCGCTCTCGTGGCCGACGCGCCAAATCGCAGCTAACGCTGGTGAGGATGGTTCGATCGTCGTTGGTAAGATCCTGGAAAAGGACACCTACGCCTTCGGCTATGACGCACAAACCGGCGAGTATGGCAACTTGGTGTCGAAGGGCATCATCGACCCAACCAAAGTTGTGCGGATTGCGCTGCAGGGGGCGGCCTCCATTGCGGGTCTGCTGATTACCACCGAGGCGATGGTTGCCGAGCTGCCGAAGAAGCAGAGCCCAGCGATGCCGGGCGGTCCTGGTGGAGGTATGGGCGGCATGGATTTCTGAGGCGCTCGATCGTTCATTGAGAACAACGAGGGCCGGGCACGCCGGCCTTCTTTGAAACTAACAGCTACATTGCAGTCCACAGTTGGAGGGAGCGGATGATGCCGACGGGCGACGTTCGTGCCGGTTTCGCAATCAAAGTAGGCTATTTTTTCTTGGCGGCCGCCGTACTCGTGTTTATCGCCATGCTGGCGCTGACTCTCCACCCCTAATCGGTCAGCGGTGCAATTTCGATGACCATACGAACGAGCAGCAAAACGGTGTCATTTGCTCGTCCCTTTTTGCTGAAGGGCGTTGATCGGGTATTGGCAGCCGGACAGTATAAGGTCACAACGGACGAAGAACTCATCGAAGAATTGTCATTTCCCGTTTATCGTCGCGTTGCTACAATGATCTTCGTACCGGCAGATTCCCAAAATTCTTCCTCGGTCGAGATGGTAGCTATTGATCCTCGTGACCTTCAGGACGCGCAGGATCGTGACGCCGAAGCTCCTTGAACTCCATCCCCAACGGCGCACGCGCCGTGTGCGTTACGCGCAAACTTGGCCGCTCGACTTCTGTTGTGGGTCAAAGCCAGACGAAACCCGATGTCCGAGTTAGATCTATTTATCTCCTGATAACGGACTTCCAGAGCGGGATGAGATTTCGTCGAATCGTCATCCTGCTACTTTTCTCTGAGCATGATCCGTTCCGACCTGCCTTCGCCCGCCGAAGCATCAGACGAAGGTTCAAACGGTTACCAAGCTTCGCGCAGGCGGGAAACCGGCAACCACCCACGGATCAAGTCCGAGGGCAAGCTTTTCGGGATCGTGCTTTAGTACACCTCAATGCCCGGCGGTGCGGATGCCGTCGGGGCCGCCCGTGACTTTGAGCTGGCCGGTCACTTTCAGGCTTTTGCCGTTGAAGCTGACGACTGCAAGCGCGTTATCGACCATGCTCTGCGCCAGCAGCGTCTTGCCGTCATGGCTCCAGGCTACGCCTTGCGGCCACTTTCCGATGTTAACTTCGGCCACCTTGGTAAGCGTGGTTCCCTTGACGCTGAAAACGACGAGCAGACCGTTATCTTTGTAGAACGGATGGCTCGGCGCCAGATTCGAGCCGTTCTGCGGGATCACCGCCAAATACTTGCCATCGTCTGAAAACGCCAGGTCTTCGATGTATTGCCCAACATCCACGGTGCTGACGATGCGCGGCGCTTTTCCGCTCAGATCGATGACATTCACAGGCATGATGTCGCCGGCGTTAGCTCCCTGATTGTCGACGACCGCGATGTCGCCTTTGGGGCTGACTTCGACCGCGTAGGGCCGGAAGCCGCCAGTCATGACCCGCTTGGTATCGGTAACCTTGCTGCCGTCAACCGAGAGAACCGAAATTCGATGATCGCCGTCACGGGTGACGAGCGCAGTCTTGCCGTCAGGCGTGAAAGCCACTGCGCTTGGACTCGATTTCGGATCGCCGAAATCGATTTTTCCAGCGGCAGTCAATTTGTTGCCAGCGATCGTAAAGATGGAGACGGTGCCTTCGTGACGATTAGCCACCAAGGCCAAGGTACCGGCTTTGTTGATCGCCATGCCATTCGCTCCAAGACCCGACTCGAGCGTCGCGATCACGGCCGGCGGTTTGGCCTTGAGATCGATTACCGAAACGCGGTTGTCCGGGACTTGCTTTTTCGGATCGGCTGGATCGAGCTTCATGCTGGAGGCGACCAGCGCGAAGGATTCATCGGGCGCAACGGCCACGTTTTGCGGCGGGCCGGCTACGCTCGACGGCGCCTTGAACTCGGCAATGATCTTTGGCGGCGAAACGCCGAGGTTGATTATGGTGACGGTGTCGTCGACGGGGTTCGCAGGCACCGAGACGGTGCCGTTGTTGAGGACAACCTTGCCGTCATTTGACGACACTGCGATTTGTGCCACGGCATTGAGCGAGAATAATGGAAGGGCGGTGATGGCGCCTGCAACCATGACCACCTGAATTCTTGAAATACGGTATTTCATTTATTCCTCCCAGTCCGTTTTTTAGGACCGCCGAGCACAGCGATCGCCTGATATGGATTATTTAGCAGACCCAAGAATCGATCAAGCACGACAGCTGAAGTTCAGCGCGGGTTACTAGACGTCGCCGTCGCCGCGGCGATGGCCTCGCGCAGCATGCTGGGGCTGAGCGGCTTGTGCAAGTAAGCATTCATGCCGGCGGTCAGCGCCGCCTCGCGATCGCCGGGCTCACTGTGCCCGGATATTCCGATGATCGGTGTCGCGCCGAGCTTTCCGCCGAGCACGCGAATGCGCCGGGTTGCTTCCAATCCATCGATCCCAGTCAACGTCACGTCCATGAGGATCGCGTCATAGCCGCGCGCCGCCGCCGCCACGGCTTGCTCTCCGGACTCGACGAAATCGACCCGATGGCCGAGCTCGGTCAGGATGGTGCTGAGAATGACGCGCCCGTAAGGATTGTCCTCCGCGCACAGGATCTTCAGACGGCGCGCCAGCATCGCGCTTTGGCGCGTGGGCGCTGTCTCCTGCGCCTCGGCCGGTCCGATCGGCAGCACTGCGGAAAAATCAAAAGCCGAGCCGCGTCCTGGCGTGCTGCTGACTGTCAGATCGCCGCCCATGCGCTTGGCCAAGATTTTCACCACGCTCAAGCCGAGGCCGGCGCCGCCATAGCGGCGGGCGATATCGGCGCTTGCTTGCGCGAACGGCCGGAACAGCCGCTTTATCTCGGCGCGCGTAAGTCCGATCCCGCTATCGCGGACAATGCAATGCAGCTGCGCGCGGCCTCGCCCGGCAGGATTGGCGCGCGCTTCCAATTCCACCGAACCTTGGGCAGTAAACTTCACTGCATTGTCGATGAGATTTTCCAATGCCGCGCGCAGCCTGACCGCATCGCCGATCAAGCGCTCGGGCAGACCGTCCGCGATCTTTACCGCCGCGCGAAGCCCCTTGGTCTGCGCCCGCACCGCTAATGTCTCGCCCAGCGCCTCGATCAGACGGCGCGGCCGAAAAACCTCCTGTTGCAAAGTCAAAGAGCCGGCATCGGCTTTGGCGGCGTCGACCATCAAAGTGGTCAGCGCGGCGAGATGCTCGGCGCTGGTTTTGATGTCCGATGCCCATTGCCGTTCGCGCTCGCCGAGGTTGGAGCTTGCCAGCAATTCGCCAAGCGCCAGGATACCGGTCAGTGAGGTGCGCATGTCATGCGCAAAGACCGACAGCGCACCGGCAGGCACTGACCGTGCGGACCGCGTAGCCCCGCGCCGGCGCACGCGCCGCCGCAATGGCTTGCGTTTTTGTTTGTTCCTCGCTCGCGCCATAAAGCCCCTCGGCGCCCCTGCCGTCCCGGAGCTCAGCATGACATGCCCAGGCTGCCAGCAAAACAACCTGCGCGCGATTAGGCGCCCTCTTCACGGTTTCCAGCTCACCGCCCAGCTCATCGCCCGAGCCCGACCCTGCGCCTGATCTCGAATGGCTGTACGCCCGCGGCGCGCAATTCGCGCAAGCCCGTTGCACTGGTCGACTTCGCAAGCTTCTGACCGGCCTCGTCGAGAACGAGCTTGTGATGGTGATAAGTCGGCTCCGGCAGCCCGAGCAGCACCTGTAACAGCCGGTGGATGCTCGTCGCCCAGAACAAATCCTGGCCGCGCACCACGTCGGTGACGCCTTGCAGCGCATCGTCGACGACGGCGGCAAGATGATAGCTCGCCGGCGTCTCCTTGCGCGCCAAGTCTTTGCGGGCCAAGATCACATCGCCCCACATTTGCGGCGCCGCGGTTATCACTCCGGTTTGGCCCTGCGGCCCAGATCCGGTTTCGGTCCGGGTCAGCACGCCGGCACGCGCCACCGCCTTGTCCATGGCGAGCCGCAGCGCGAACGGCTCGCCGGCGTCACGCCGGCGCTGGCGCTCCGCAGCCGATAATTTGCGCGCCCGCCCCGGATAGATCGGCACGCCGTCGGGTTCGCGCGGCC
>CATPBC010000398.1 GCA_955652195.1 uncultured Xanthobacteraceae bacterium
GCGTTGTTGCTGGTCGAGTACTTGTCCTGTGCCCGGACCATCTCGTCGTACTTTGCCAGCGTTGTCACCGGCTCTTTCGGCACCATGTGCACGATTTTGTAGCCACCCGCCTTGAGCTGGCGCAGCAGTTCGGGCATGGCCTCGCCCGTAGCGTGCTGGAAATCGTGCATCAGCAAAATACCCTTGCCGTTCTTGGCAAGCTTGGTCATCGCCGATTTGACCACGTCTTCCGGTCTCCGCAGCTTGAAATCGAAGGTGTCGATATCGGTTGAGAAGATCGCAATGTTGCGCGTGCCGAGATAGGGCATCAGGTCACGCGGTTGCTGCAAATCGGGAAAACGAAAGAATGGCGCGGTCGGTCCGCCGACCGCCATGTGCACCGCGCTCACGCCCATTTCGATTTCTTGCTTGGCCTGCTCGATGTCCTTGGCATAGGGGTTCTTCGCCAAGTCCTTGTGTGACCAGGTATGGCTGCCGATCGTCATTCCGGCGGCGGCAAGTTCTTTGGCTAAATCGGGGCGCCAAGTCGCGTGTTCGCCGATCTCAAAGAATGTCGCCTTGGTGCAGTTGTCCTGCAGCGCCTTGAGCACCATCGGCGTGTTGCCAGGCCAGGGGCCGTCGTCGAAGGTCAGAGCAACTTCCTTATCGCGCAGGAAATCATATTGCTTGAAATGCTCGGTTCCAAACGCAGGGCCACCTGTCGTATCGATCTCAATGACTCGCGAGAGCCCGAGCGCGTCGGGATTGTTGCACGCAGCAAATGGCCTCGGCGCCAGCGCGGGAGCTGGAAAAGCCGGCGCTACTGTCATCGTGTTGTTCTGCGCGACTGCAGTCGGTGCAAAGGGTGCCGCGGCCTACACAGCCTCGCCCATGTGAAGCGGAGCTTTGTCGCTCTTGGCTGATACCGTATTTTGTGAGGACGACACACGTGCTGCGGCCGCCGTCAGCGGGACGGGATCGGTAGCCTTTTGCGCTACGACGACGCCAAACGTGACAAGCCCCAACGTCAGCAATGCCGCAAAAACAACAACGACGATGCGCATCGCTACCTCCGCCACGGATTCTTGCTGAACTTTAATCGGGGGACGTTAATTGGGCACAGATTAAATAAAACTCAATTTTACCCTCACGGAGGAGCAGCAGTCGCACTGGATATTTTTCTTCTCGCCTAACGCCGAGCGACTGTCTTAACCTTATATTAACGGTTAGCTTGAGCCGGCGGCAGAGTGTTTGGTTTCCAAAGCTAATTGTAGAGCGCGTGAACGCCTCTTCAAGCAGCATAAGAACGATCGTTCCTGGAAACATGGTTCCTGCCGTGTTTGTCATTTGGCCCAGGGACTTAAGGCGGGCCATGGCGATCAATGTGCGCCGCGAGCGCCATGCGAGAAAGCTGAGCCAGGAGGAATTGGCAGATCGGGCTGGTCTCAGTGCCCGCTATCTTGGATCGATTGAACGAGCGAGGGTTTCCGCAAGTGTGACCGTCTTGGGACGGCTCGCCCGGGCGTTCCGAGTCGATCCAAGTGAATTGATTCGAAGCCCTTAGCGCCGGACATGAGAGCCACTTAGTCTTCGGCCGAGCGAGCCAATAGCCTCCGAGAAGTGCGGGGTCGGTTGTTGAAGGGGAACCGTTTCGAGCCCAGCGCGAAAGAGACGTTCGGCAATTGGCAGCAGGCAGCTTGGCTTTCCTTGACCATAAGTTGGATGAGCACGTACCGACCACGCCCCCTTGGTTCTAGAAAGTCTCTCGCCCTTAGTTTCAGAAAGATGCAGTGGACGTGCTGCTTGATCGTCCCGACCCTGAGGTTCAGTTCGCGAGCAATTTCTTTATTGACGAGCCCACGCGCGACCAGGAGCGCGACTTCGCGTTCGCGAGGACTTAAAACACGGTACCACTCACCCGACATGCCGCCGCCGGAAACGAGCATTGCGCTGACTCACAAACGAAGTTTGGAAGTGCGAATGCGACTTTGAGAGCGGCCGCATCCTGAAACCCGCACCAGCACAACAAGTAGGCGAGCCGCATTATCGTTCCTGTGTCGGTGTCAGACTGAGCCGCCTTCGACGTTCGAAACAATCCGGCGGTCCCAATCTCCTTTTTCCTCACGCATTTCGTATTGCAGCGTATGTCTTTTGACGTGCCAACCGTAATATCAGGCGGCTTCAGCGTGCTGATTGACCCCGCTCTCGGCGAGCTTGCTTAAGGTTTCGTCTGTCTTTTTTTCTTCCGCCAACGTGGAATCCAAAAGATCGACCGCCTGCTCGAAGCCGAGCTCAGCGGCCCAGGTCCTAAGGGTACCGTATCGAGCAATTTCATAGTGCACTGCTTACGCGCGATGAGGTAGGCAGAATAGCCAAACTGCCAGAGTTGTTAAAAGGCGAACGGTGAAGAATGACGTTTAAGGAAGGCGATCGTGTTCAATTGAAAATCGGCAGCAGAAATGATTGTAACAAGAATAGAGAAAATCGGTGAACTCATTGCGATTTATTGTGTGTGGATCGACGAAGATCATCAGCTTCGGCGTGCGCCGTTTCCTGCCGATGTTTTGGAGCCTGCAAAATCAAAATAATGGTGCTCCAGCCCGAGCAGCAGAGATCGGCGACTAAACTGCTCACCAAAGATGAGGCAAGGAAGTTACGATGGCGTCACTCTAGCTGATGTCCGCTATGCTGCGCATATCGGACTCAAACCGGACATCGCGCGAGGTCCGAGAAGGGCCAATCGCGTCACTTCGCACTGCGGAAGAACGGTGAGCCTTTTCGCCGTTGGACCACCTCAAAAGTCGGTCACAGACCTGCCGATTGGTGCGTGATATCCTTTCGCACTTGGAAGCGACATGGTCCTGTTGGGGACGGGCGCATGGCAGGCATCGGTAGACGGCAATTCATCACGCTTCTTGGAGGCGCGGCGGCTGCTTGGCCGCTTGCCGCGCGGGCGCAGCAGTCGATGCCGATAATCGGATGGCTGTTCGGCGTTTCATCAGAAGCAGGGCAACCGACTCTTGCAGCATTTCGCAAGGCGCTGGGCGATGCCGGCTACATCGAGGGCCGCAACGTTCAGTTCGAATATCGTTGGGCGGACGGAAAGTACGATCGACTACGATCCCGATCGCCCCGCTGGCCACCGGACAATCAACATCCCACAAGACGTTCAGGCAGATTGTGAAGTTCGCCGAGAGCTGATCGCGTAAGAGTCCAGCCGTTTTGAAGCAGACTATAGAACGACCGCAACGAAGCCCGCCGGGCGCATAGTTCGCCTGTCAGTTTCCAAACGAAAACCAATTCCAGTTCCTGGGATAATCGAACTGTCTAAATAAGGGCCGCCAAGAAGGGCGGCCCCAAAAATTCAGTCGGCTCTAGGCGAACCCTCAATCGGACGTGCAAACCTTCGTGGTTTTCATTGAATTCTCGGCTTCTGTCCGAGTTTGGAACGCGACAGGCCCCAC
>CATPBC010000399.1 GCA_955652195.1 uncultured Xanthobacteraceae bacterium
CTGCGCAACGAGAAAATCAATTACAAAGTGCGCGAGCACTCGCTGGCAAAAATTCCGGCGCTTCTTGTCGTCGGCAAAAAGGAAGCCGCCGAGCGCACCGTTTCGATCCGGCGGCTCGGTAGCGATAGCCAGCACGTGATGGGACTGGATGTCGCGCTCGCCGCGCTGGCGCAAGAAGCGGTGCCGCCCGACGTCGCGCGGATCAAGAAGGCCGCCTAAGCCCCCTGCCCTCTATGAAGGTAATCTGGCAGACAATTCAGCGCGTCAGCACTTCGACTTCGCGATCGACGCCGGTGATGACCTTGAAGTCGCGCTGATAGGTTCTGCCCTCGTTGCGCGCGATGATGTGATAATCGCCTTCGGCCAGCACCAGGCGGGGAAAGGCGCCGATCGATTCTTTGATCACGTCGCCGCCGGGCGTCGAAACCGTCCATTGCGTATTGGCAAGCGCCTCACCGCTGGGATTATTGACGAGCTTAAGCGTGATGATGGCGGCGCGATGCGTCACCACGATATCGGTCAGCTTGCCCGGATCGATATGCACATCGGAGCGGACGACGGAATTGCCGTCGCCGTAATTCGAGACGATGTAATAGGTGCCTTCAGGAAGCAGCACCACGTCCCCGGTCTGCACATTCTGCGCGATCGGCCGACGCTCGCTCGCATTGAACTGGCTGCCGGTAAAAATCTCAAACGTTATCTGGCCGAGCGGGATGCGCACGTCGCCGACACGGCCTTCGAGCCGGATGCCGCCGGCCGGAATATCGAAAACCTCGCGCACCGTGTCGGCGCGCAATTGGATGGTCTTGGCGGCGCTGGCGAGCCCGAGGCTTGCATGCACGACGTAATTGCCCGGCGGCAGCATAAATGTCGGCGCCGCGCCGCGATCTTCCTTGATAAGCCGGAAATTGCCGGGCGCGTCGGGTTTTGCCGCATAGACGCGCCAGATAAGCCCGGCGCTGATCGGCGCCGCGTTTTGGCCGTAACGGGCGGCGACCGCGAGTAAAACCTGACCGGCCGGAACGGCAGGTGCCGCTTGCGCGAGCGGCGGCGCCGCAGGTGGCGCGGGCGGCGCAGGCGGCGTCGGCGCAACAATCGTCGCGCCGGGCGATCCGGTCGCGGGCCCTGCCGCCGGCGCCGTAACCGATTGGGGCGCGACAAGACTGTGCACCTGCGCCGGCGATGACGTCGGCAGCAAAAATAGCGCCATGAAAAATAGCGCCATGGCAGCCAGATTTGCTGCCACGTGTGCTGCAATGGCCCCGCGCCACAACCCGCTCAACGCCCGCCCGCCCAATTCCCGCCCAACCATTGGATTTTTCTCAGTCGCAATCGCGGCAATTTCAAGCCGGCTGCCTAACGCCAGGCATCGGCTATGGTGTGACCTCTGGCCAAGTTGCGGCCTCGTTCACCATATGTTGGGTAGATTGCGGCAGGATACTCCGCAATTGATCAGGATCGGCCGAGCGGCGAGGATTGTGTGACTAGCGTCGATATTCCAAACAAAACCGTTGATGCCGGCCACGTCGGCGTCAAAAGCGGCGGACCCTCGATCGGGCTTGTGCTCGGCAGCGGCGCGGCGCGGGGATTCGCGCATATCGGCGTGATGCGCGCTTTGCAGGCGCACGGAATAAAGCCCGACATCATCGTTGGCACCTCGATGGGCGCGCTGGTCGGCGGCTGTTACGGGACCGATCAGCTTGACACGCTGGAAGACTGGGCGCGCTCGCTGACCATGCGGCGCATTATCGGCTATCTCGACGTGCGCATCGGCGGCTCCGGTCTCATTGGCGGTGGCCGGCTCGCCAATCGGCTGCAGGAGTCGATCGGCGAGGCGATGATCGAGGACTTGCCGATCCGCTTCGCCGCAATCGCGACCGAGATCGGGACCGGACACGAAGTGTGGCTGACGCGCGGCTCGCTATCGCTCGCCGTTCGCGCCTCCTACGCCTTGCCGGGTATTTTTTCGCCAGTGTATCTCGGCGGCCGCTGGCTGGTTGACGGCGCTCTGGTCAATCCGGTTCCGGTTTCTGCGGCGCGCGCGCTGGGCGCCCGCGTGGTCATCGCCGTCAATATGGACGCCGACCGCTTTGGCCGCGGCACCACGATTGCGAGCCACGGCTCGGCCTTGGACGACGCTCCACCGGTTCCGGTGGTCGAGCACGCGCGCAACGGCTTCGCGCGGCTGCGCGGCATATTCAGCGCCGAGCGCGCGCTCAAGCGGCAGATCATCTCGGGCGACAGCCGGCCAAGTTTTTCCACGGTTATGGTGGAATCGTTCAACATCATGCAGGACCGTCTTACCCGCATGCGGCTTGCCGGCGATCCGCCAGACGTCCATATCACCCCGCGCATCGGCCACATCGGCTGGCTCGATTTTCATCGCGCCGCGGAATCCATTGCGGTCGGCCGGGCCGCAACGGAAAAGGCGATCGACTCGATCACCGAATCCATCGCCGACCTAAGCTGATCGCGGGTGATTTGATCCTACTGCGACGGCGAAGTTCGCGCGCAAGCGGTCTGACAGGAAATTTGCTGGGTCGTGCAGTTGAGCAGATCGGCGTGAAGGAAATCGAGCGAAAAGAAGATTTTGGCCGAACAGGACGCCGAAAAAAAGATTCGGGAAAGACGACCTACAAGGTGATTTAACAAAGAGGCCGCCAACTGAGGCGGCCTAGCATGGGGGCGGAAAATAGCCGACATCGTTACCGCGACGGCGACGAGCGTGCACAAATTATCTGACACTGTAGTTGCTGGTTTGTGCAACTCGCGAGGCATGTCTGATTCGGATTGGCATTGGCACCGAGAATCGTGCCGGATGGACTGAATTGTTGCTGCGTGCCGATCGTTAAGCACGAGGACTGGCAATTTGCGTACTGACCGTTGCAGGTCATCATGCAAGTCGTCGTGACCGAGCTTTGCGCCAGCCTGATTTTTCCTTGGGCAGATGCGCTAACCGCAAATCCAGCGATCGCCAATGCAACGGTGCACAAGATCACGCTGGCAATGCCGCGCGGCTGCATGATGCTCTCCCTTATGTCGGGACAATCATAGCGGTCCGCCGCTACGCGGGGAATGCGCCGCCGCGCGCCGGCGACACCACCCTTCGCCACTGACTAGCCAAGCTCTGACCCGCTAAGCGGTGAGGATATAATCGCGCATTGCCGCTGAATCGCGCTCCATCTCGTGGAGGCGATGCTTGACCACGTCGCCGATCGACACGATCCCAACCAGGCGGCCTTGATCGACCACCGGAAGGTGGCGGAATTTTCCCTCCGTCATCCGCTCCATGAGGCTGGCGATAGACTCGCTCTCAGTGCAGGTCGAGACCTTGCGCGTCATCGAGACGCTTACCGGTTCGTCGAGCGCCGCAGCGCCGCGTTCGGCCATGGCGCGGACGATGTCGCGCTCCGAAAGAATACCGACGATGCGATGATCGGCGCCGAGAACGAGCACCGCACCGATGCGCTTTTCTGCCAGCAGCGCCACGGCAGATTTCAAGGTCACGCTAGGTTCCGTGGTGGCAACCTCACGGCCCTTGGCCGCGAGAATGATACTAACGGTCATCGGACCCTCCCTAGGCCTCGCTTTGCCGGCTATTTGCGACGACCGGCGACCGCAAGACTAACGAGGCTAATGTTCCTGGGCTGTGTACGGTTCCACAAATTACCGGCCGGTGCACGCTGCGGCGCACCGAGTGCGTTGCCAAAATGCTTTCGAGATCGGAATTAAATACTTGGCTCAGCGGAAGATTCCACCGACGGGCGCGCCGGGTCGAAAGCGGTGAATAAAATCAGGCCGGCAAAGAACCCTCCAACATGGGCTTGCCAGGCGATCTCCTGTCCCGCCTCCGCGCCGAAGGAGATTGTGCCGAACCCGAACAGCGCATTTAGGCCAATCCAAGTCGCGAGAAAGAGCAAGAAGCGCCGGTCTCGAAGCGTCGCGCCGAGCGGCTGGGCTGGCAGGCGATGCAGACTACCGGGATCGCGGAAAAAGCCGAGCCGCCCTTCCCGCTGAAAGATAAAGCGCATCGAGCCCGCCATGGCGCCTGAAATCGCCGCGGATGCGCCGATCATCGGCTCAACTGCGCCGAGATGGCTGACCAGGTGCGCCATCGCCCCAATCGCCGCCGTCGTCAGCATGAATAGAACATAGCGCCAGACGCCGAACCGGCGCGCCAGCGCACTGCCAAACGGGATCAGCCAAGCCAGATTGAGCCCCAAATGGGTCAAGTCGGCGTGGATGAAGGCATAGCTGAAAAAGGTCCACAGGTCGGCGGCAAAACCGCCCGGAAGGGCTCCACCCAGGACGGCTTCGCCGCCATAGCGCGCCGGAATAAAGCCGAAGGCCAGGACGAATTCCACGTCCTGCCGATCGCTTAGGAGCAAAACGCGCACGGCATGGACGAGCACAAGCACGGCGACGGTCGCAACGACCGCCGCCGGAACGTTGAAGATCGGCTCTGCGGGATTGGGCTCGGACTGTTCGCTCAAGGTGACACCTGACGGCCGAAATAGGCTGCTGCGCCGCCAGGAACAAGGGACCGCGCTCACAGGCGGCGCTTTTTTGAAAACAAAAGGGAGGACCACTGTCCTCCCTTTTGCAGCTTTGCGGCCTTTGCGGCTTACCGCAATCAACGCAGAGTTCGTGTCTTCGCAAGACTCTTGGAAAGACCGTTGGCACGCCTCGGCGCGGTCACGCCCCTTCGCCTCCCCCTATTCGTGACGCCACCGTAGGCGGCGCGCCAACCGCCGCCAATCGCAACGTTCGATTAGGCTTAATGACCGTCAACGCTAATTGTGCGCCGAGGAGAATTCGTTTCAATCTGGAGCCTCTGCGCATCAAAAATTGGAAAAAAACTCGATCAGCGGCGATGAACCGCTGCGGGAGTTGAGCTTTTCTCCGCAGAGACTCGCGGCGTTTTAATTAAAATTGATTCGCTCAACTTAGCGGCGCCGCAAAAGCTTTGTGCGAACCGTGACCCCAAGAATAAGGGAAGGGGTCACAATGAATTCCGTCACAGGAGCCATCGGCAGGCGTCGTGCAGCCGCGGGCGTCGTTCTGTTGACGTCGCTTGCGGCACTGCTCGCCGCGCCAACGGCCAGCATGGCGCAGGAGCGTGCGGCATTTATCGCCGTCGGCGCCGTTACCACGCCGCCCATCGGCTGGGCCGAATTTTGCATCGAGTACGCGCCCGAATGCGACACAAGGTCCTCGCGGCCGCGCGACGTGGCGCTGTCGACGCGCGCTTGGGTCGAACTCAAGCGCATCAATGCCGCGGTCAACACTAGCGGCAAACCGATGACCGATATGGATCATTGGGGTGTCGTCGAACGCTGGAATTATCCTGACGACGGTTACGGCGACTGCGAGGACTACGCATTGCAGAAG
>CATPBC010000400.1 GCA_955652195.1 uncultured Xanthobacteraceae bacterium
AGTTGTCCACTGTCTCACGCTCGACAGCCGCTTTCTTCCGCCGTGCAGCCGATCCTGCTATCGTCATAAGGCCATCTTAAAGCGCATGATCCTTTCGGAAAACCGGTATCCACTTTTCCGGATCATGCGCGGAACGCCAAAAGCCCGGACGCGGCCGGGCGAGCGGTATATAGAGGGCGAAGTGGGGAATGGCGAGTGGCGAAAAGGGACGACAGGCAACATTCGCGATTTCGCCATTCGCCTCTGAAGGTTCAAATGCGCCCGGCCGTACTCAATCCGCTGTTCGCTTCGCTGTCATCCCTGCCGGGGATCGGGCCGAAGCTGGAAAGGCTTTACGCGCGGCTTCTGGGCCGCGATGGCGAGCCGGCGCGCATCATCGATTTGCTGCTGCACCTGCCGAGCGGCTTCGTCGACCGCCGCGATCAGCCGAAGCTGAGCGAGGTGACGCCGGATACCGTCGCGACCGTTGCGGTCAGGATCGATCGGCACCGGCCGCCGCCGCCGCATCGTCCGCGCGTGCCGTACAATATCGAGGCGAGCGACGACACCAATACGCTGACCATCACCTATTTCAACGCGCGCAAAGATTACCTGCAGAAGCAATTTCCGATCGGCGAAGTCCGCTACGTCTCGGGCACGGCGACGCTCTATGACGGCCATTTGCAGATGGTCCATCCCGATCGCGTGGTGGATGCGGAAGGATTCAAACATCTGCCGCTCATCGATCCGGTCTATCCCTTGACCGAAGGCCTGCACCCCAATCAGTTGCGCAAGGCGGTCGACCTCGCTTTGGAGCGGCTGCCGGCTTTGACCGAATGGCAAGATCGCGATTGGCTTTCGCGTAATGCCTATCCGGGCTTTGCCGAGGCGCTGCGCACGCTGCACCGGCCGGCATCGCCCGACGATCTGCGGCCCGAAGGCGCGTCCTGGTCGCGGCTTGCCTATGATGAACTGTTGGCCGGCCAGCTCGCGCTCGCTTTGCTGCGCGCCCATATGCGCAACCGCGGCGGCCGCGGCAGCGCCGCCGAAGGGCGGCTGCGCGACCGCATCATCGCCGCCCTGCCCTATGCGCTCACGCCGTCGCAGCAGCGCGCGGTCACCGACATTGTCGCCGATCTGGCGCAGCCGCAGCGCATGCTGCGGCTCCTGCACGGCGATGTCGGTTCCGGCAAAACCGTGGTGGCGCTGCTCGCCGCCGCCAATGTGATCGAAGCCGGGCGGCAAGCGGCCTTCATGGCGCCGACCGAAATTCTGGCGCGGCAGCATTTCGCCACCATCGCGCCGCTGGCGCGCGCCGCCGGCATTCGACTCGCGATTCTGACCGGCCGCGAGCGCGGCCGCGAGCGCGACGACATTCTCACCGCGCTCGACATCGGCGACATCGATCTCATTGTCGGCACCCATGCGCTATTCCAGGAATATGTCGCCTTCCATGACCTGGCGTTGGCGATTGTTGACGAGCAGCATCGCTTTGGCGTGCATCAGCGCCTCGCCTTGGCGCGCAAGGGCGATGCCGTCGATCTGCTCGTGCTCACGGCAACGCCGATCCCGCGCACGCTGGTGCTGACCTATTTCGGCGACATGGACGTCTCGGAGCTGCGCGAGAAACCGGCCGGCCGCCAGAAAATCGACACCCGCGCCGTGCCGCTCGAGCGCCTTGCCGAAGTCACCGAGGCGGTCGCACGCGCTCTCGATACGGGGCGGCAGGTCTATTGGGTCTGCCCGCTGGTCGAGGAATCCGAAAGCGTCGATGTCGCCGCCGCGGAAGAACGCTGCAAAATGCTACGGCAGCGCTTCGGCGCCGCGGTCGATCTCGTCCACGGCCGCATGCGCGGGCCGGACAAGGATCGCGCCATGGAACGCTTCGCCAAAAGCGAAACGCGGCTGCTGGTGGCGACCACCGTGATCGAAGTCGGGGTCGACGTGCCGCGGGCGAGCGTGATGGTGATCGAGCATGCCGAACGCTTCGGCCTCGCCCAGCTACATCAGTTGCGCGGCCGCGTCGGCCGGGGCGCCGAACGCTCGAGCTGCATCCTGCTCTACAAAGCGCCGCTCGGCCCGACCGCCAAGGCGCGGCTCGCGATCTTACGCGAAACCGACGACGGCTTCCGCATCGCCGAGGAGGATTTGCGGCTGCGCGGCCAAGGCGACGTGCTCGGCGTGCGGCAAAGCGGTATGCCGGGTTTTGCCATCGCGCGGATCGATGTGCATGCCGCCTTGTTGCCCACCGCCCGCGACGATGCGGCGCTGGTGCTGTCGCGCGATCCGAAACTGCAATCGCCGCGCGGCGCGGCGTTGCGGCAATTGCTTTATCTGTTCGCGCGCGACGAAGCGATCCGCATGATCGGCGCGGGCTGACGCCGAGTTATTTCGCGGCGCTCGGCTCGGCCTTGCGCACGGCTTGCGCGGCGCGCGCGGTTTCGGCGAGTGCCGCGAGCCTCGCCTGCGATCCAGGGGATTGGGACTCGCCGCCCGGCTGAACGATGCCCGCCGACATTAGCAGCGTCATCGCCGCTTCGACGGTAATGTCGAGATCGATCACGTCGCGCCGCGGCGCGTAGAAGAAAAATCCGGTGGTCGGATTGGGCGTGCACGGCATGAAGGCCGAGACGTGCTCGGTCGCCGGCAGGCGGCTGGAGATTTCCTCGTTGGGCGGTTGGGTGAGAAAAACCAGCGACCACATTCCAGGCGACGGAAATTCGACGAGGCCGACGCGCCGGAAGCTCGACTCCGATTTTGAGAACAGCGTCTGGAAGATTTGCTTGGCGGTGCGATAGATCGGGCGCACAATCGGCATGCGGTTCAAAAGTCCCTCGCCGAAATCGACCAGCTTGCGGCCGATCAGGTTGGCGGTGAGGAAGCCCAACAGCGTCAGCGCCACGAACCCAATGATCAGCCCGAGCCCGGGAATCTCCACCGGCAAATATGTTTCAGGTCGATAGATACGCGGAATAAACGGTCGCACCAGGCCGTCGACCCAGGTCACGAACCACCAGATCAGCCAAAGCGTCACCGCGACCGGGCCGGCCACGACTAAACCGGTGAGGAAGTAGGTGCGAATGCGGCTCACGATGCCGGGCGGCGATTTGACCGCGCTGGCGGCTGCCGTGCTTTTATTGTCTGTCATCGTCTAAAGCGCGATCCGATTAAGTCGAATCACGTGCATCCCTAACATTTGTTTGCGCATGATCTTATCCGAAAACCGGCCTCCACTTTTCGGGATCATGCGCTTAGCCACGCCGGTCCGTTGGGCAAGAAGATATATACGCCGCGGGGCGCATTTGCACGGCGGCAATGCCGTGCGCCGCCCGTTATTCGACGGTCACCGACTTCGCCAGATTGCGCGGCTGGTCGACGTCGGTCCCCATCAGCACCGCGGTATGATAAGCGAGAAGCTGAACCGGAATTGCGTAGATGATCGGCGCCACCGCGGGGTGCACCGTTGGCAGCGTGAGCGTCACCATCGCATGGCTGCCGCAGGCCCGCGCGCCTTCGGCGTCCGTCATCACGATCAGCCGGCCGCCGCGGGCGGCGACTTCCTGCAGGTTGGAAAACGTTTTCTCAAACACCTTGTCGTGCGGCGCGATGACGATCACCGGCATGTTCTCGTCGACCAGCGCGATCGGCCCGTGTTTGAGCTCGCCGGCGGCATAACCTTCGGCGTGGATGTAGGAAATTTCCTTAAGCTTCAGCGCGCCTTCGAGCGCGATCGGAAAACTGGTGCCGCGGCCCAGATAAAGCACGTCCCGCGCTTTGGCGAGATCGCGCGCCAATTGCTCAAGCTGCGGTTCGAGCGCCAAGGCTTCGTTCAATCGGCGCGGCATCTCGATCAGCGCCTGCGCCAGCGTCTTCTCGTCGCTTTCGTTCAACACGCCGCGGGCGCGGCCGGCGGCAATGGCAAGGCAGGCCAAAGCGGACAATTGACAGGTAAAAGCCTTGGTCGAGGCGACGCCGATTTCCGGCCCGGCAAGCGTCGGCATCACTACGTCGCTCTCGCGCGCGATGCTCGATGTCGGCACGTTCACGATTGAGAGCACGTGCTGTTTGTGGGCGCGCGCGTAGCGCAGGCAAGCGAGCGTGTCGGCGGTCTCGCCCGACTGCGAAACGCAGATGGCGAGATTTCCAGGCTCAAGCGGCACGTCGCGGTAGCGGAATTCCGAAGCGACGTCGACCTCGACCGGTAAATGCGCAAACTGCTCGAACCAGTAGCGCGCCACCATGCCGGCATAATAAGCGGTGCCGCAGGCGGCGATCGAAATGCGATTGAGCGCGCGGAAATCGAATGGCAATTGCATCGGCAACTGCACCCGCGCCGCCGCCATGTCGAGATAATTGGCGAGCGTGTGGCCGACCACCTCCGGCTGTTCATGGATTTCTTTCGCCATGAAATGCCGGTGATTGCCCTTGTCGATCAGCAGCATCGAAGCTTGGGATCTGATCATGGCGCGCTGGGCGACCTTGCCGGCGCTGTCGTGGATCTCGGCGCCGGAGCGCGTGACGATCACCCAATCGCCGTCGTCGAGATAGCTGACTTTGTCGGTAAATGGCGCGAGCGCGAGCGCGTCGGAGCCGACATACATCGCACCGTCGCCAAAGCCGACGGCAAGCGGCGAGCCCTTGCGCGCGCCGACCAGAAGATTGTCTTCGCCGGCGAACAAAAACGCTAACGCGAAGGCGCCGCGCAGGCGCGGCAGCGCCGCTTGCACCGCGGCGACCGGAGACGCGCCGCGTTTCATTTCTTCGGTGACAAGGTGCGCGATGACTTCGGTATCGGTCTCGGTCGAGAATTTGACGCCGTTAGCTTCAAGCTCGCGCCGTAATTCGCTGAAGTTTTCGATGATGCCATTGTGCACCACGGCGACCTTTTCGGTGGCGTGTGGATGCGCGTTGTTCTCGGTCGGGCGGCCATGGGTCGCCCAACGCGTGTGGCCAATGCCGATGGTGCCTTTGAGCGGCTCGCGTTCCAGCCGGCTCTCGAGGTTCTTCAGCTTTCCCTCGGCGCGCCGGCGCGTGAGCTTGCCGCTTTCGAGCGTAGCAACGCCCGCGGAATCATAGCCGCGATATTCGAGGCGCTTGAGCGCATCGATGAGCTGCGGCGCCGCCGGTTCGCGGCCAATGATCCCGATAATTCCACACATATCAGATATCAGTAGTCAGTATTCGGTAATCAGAACGTATAGCAGAAACCACCTCGCCCGTTACTGAAGGCTGATCTGATTACCGATTACTGATTACCGACTCCTGTTCTTCTTGCCGAGCGCCTTTAATCCGCGCAAGCGTGTCGCCCAGCCTTGCTTAATCACTTGCCGGCTGCGGCCCAGGGCCAACGCGTCGTCCGGCACGTCCTGGGTAATCACCGAGCCGGAGCCGACATAGGCGCCATCGCCAATCCGCACCGGCGCGACTAAAGCCGAATTCGATCCGATAAACGCATCGCGGCCGATTTCGGTCCGGTGCTTGGCGGCGCCATCGTAATTGCAGGTGATCGTGCCGGCGCCGATATTGGCATTGGCGCCGATCGAAGCGTCGCCGAGATAGGTCAGGTGATTGGCCTTGGCGCCCGCTTCCACAACCGTTTCTTTGACTTCGACGAAATTGCCGATGCGCGCGCCCTCGCCGAGTCGCGTGCCCGGCCGCAGTCGCGCGAACGGACCGACCGAAACGCCCTTGCCGACATGCGCGCCGGCAAGGTGCGAAAACGAATGAATGACCGCGCCGTCCTCGACCGTGACCTTCTCGCCGAACACCACAAAAGGTTCGACCACCACGTCGCGGCCGAATTTGGTATCGGCGCTAAGAAACACCGTCTCCGGTGCGATCAGCGTGACGCCGGCATCGAGCGCGGCCTGGCGCAGGCGCTGCTGCGCGACCGCTTCCGCTTCGGCGAGCTGTTTCTTGGTATTGATGCCGCGCATCTCGTCCTCCTCGACTTCGATCGCGACGGCGCGCAGCGACATGCTGCGCGCGATCTCGATCGCATCGGTCAGATAAAACTCGTGTTTGCGATTGTGGTTGCCGATCCGGTCCAGGATGGTAAGTGCGGTCTTGCCGGCGAGCGCCATCGTGCCGCCGTTGCAGAGCGGGGCCGCGCGCTCGGTCGTGTTGGCGTCGGCGTCCTCGCGAATGGCGATAAGTTCGCCGTCGCTGACGATGAGCCGCCCGTAGCCCGATGGATTGGCGGCGCGAAAGCCGAGCACGGCGGCTGACGCGCCGTCGGCGGTCGCATTGCGCAGCCGCAACAGCGATGCCGGCCGAATGAGCGGCGTGTCGCCGTAGACGATGAGAATATCGTCTGGATGACGTTCGATGGGGCTGCGCGCCGCCAGCACAGCATGCGCGGTGCCGCGGCGTTCGTGCTGGATGAAACATTCGGCGTTGGGCGAAAGGCGCTTTACCTCGGCGGCGACCGCCGCTTCGCCCGGACCGATCACGACGGCGGTTGCCGTGACGCCGGTTTCGCCGATCGCGTCCAGCACGTGCGCAAGCAGCGAGCGCCCGGCGATCGGATGGAGCACCTTGGGCCGCGCCGAACGCATGCGCGTGCCCTCGCCGGCCGCGAGCACGATCGCAAGACACGTTCGAGCCGCCATCAAACCTCCGCAGCGTTGCCTAGAGCGAAATGGGACTTCATTTAATCGCCATCCCGCTCTAGCTTTTTATCTGAGCATGATCTTTTCCGAAAACGATGACTACTTTTGCGATCATGCTTTTGAGCAGTGTGTTCATAAAAATGGCGATATTATCGATGCCGTACCCAACTTAATATATTGAATTTAC
>CATPBC010000401.1 GCA_955652195.1 uncultured Xanthobacteraceae bacterium
AAGCACGGGCAGGAAAGCTTTGATCGCTTTCTTGTTGCCGATCAGATTGTCGTCGACAAAATCGACGTGACCGCGATAACCAAGATCATACAGCGCTTGGAGCTCGGCGAGCATCTGCGCATGGGTCTTGGTCCGCGGCGCGCGGCCATAGAGCTCAATGATGTCGCAGAACTCGCAGGTAAACGGACAGCCGCGCGAGAATTGCACGCCGATGTAAAGATATTGATCGAACTTTAGAAGATCAAACCGCGGAATCGGCGTCTTAGTCACGTCGACCTGGAATTTCGGTGACTCGAAAGTGCCCTCGCGCTGGCCTTCCTCCCAAGCGGCAATGAACTTGTCGATGATTCCTTCAGCTTCGCCGACGATGCGGAAATTCGCCGATGCGTAGCGGTGCGGACTGGAACTCACATCGGGTCCGCCAACAACAACCGGCAAACCGCGTGCGCGACACATCTCGATCAGATCGTGCGTGTCCGCTTGCTGAAACAGCATACCGCCGGTCATCACCATATCGGCCCAGGCGAGGTCGCTCTCGCTGAGCTCCTCGGTGTTGCGATTGACCAGCCGGACGTTCCAAGATTTGGGCAGCAGCGCCGCCACAGTAATCAAGCCGAGCGGAATGGCGGGATAGCGCGCACCCACGAGCTCGCAGGCTTCCGAGAAATTCCAGAAGGAATCCGCCATGAAGCGCGGATAGATCATGAGCACATTGCAGGCGGTCGCCGCCGGCAAAGTTGTTATGTCGCTACTCTGTTGTTCCAAGGAGACCCCACCCCGTGCTGCATAGCACAATTCGCGCAGTATGGCCGGATTGACCGATAATTCAAGAACAAAGCCGTTTGCCGGATACCTTGTCCTGCGGCCGAGAAATACTGTGCAGACATAGCCTTATCGTGGGTGGCGTTAAAGCGAAGGCCAAGTTCCGTGCGAATCACCGATCGCTCGGCCCGCCGCGAGCGCGCGAAAATGATCTCAATGCGCGACGGCGACGAGCGGCAAGCGAGTGAGCCGGTCTACTTCTGTGGCGAGAAATTCTGATTGCTATAGGGCAACAGAGCCGGGCGCTGGATCACGATGAATGCATGATCGAGCGTATGGTGGCACGCATTGCAGCCGACACTGAGCTTATCGAAGGCGACGACGAAGTTATCGCGATCTTTGGCGTCGACCGATTTTTCCAATTCGGCCATCGCGTCACCTACGTGCTGTTGCGCGATATCGTCGCCAAGAAGCTTAGCGACGTCATCGAAACCTTCCTTGAGCCCGTCGATCTCGTCAGCAAGCGGCCAATTGCCGGCAGCGCCGGCAAACCACAGCTTGATGTGCCGCATCTGCTGCTGCGCCATGATCCCACTGAGGTGGAGGAAATCCGGCGTCTCCTCCGCAGCTGGATTGGCCTGCTTGGTAGTTTGCTGCGCGCTCGCTACGGGGGCGGCGAACGCGACCGCCGCGATAAGTGCGACAGCGATCAGCTTCATCAAAGCCTCCTCGATCGCACTGCTCCTAGCCAACTGGCGGAAGCGTTTCGGTGCAGGCTTTCGCATGCGCCTCTTGGCAGGCCTGATAGAGCGCCGGACAGGCTTTTGCCGCGTTGAGCGCTGCATCGATCGTCTTGATCCGGTCCGCCACCGCGCGCGACTGCTCGTTGTAGATCAATACTGCATCGATGCGCTCGATGCCCCGGTCGGTTATCAAAAAACGCTCCGCGCCGCTGAAGAAGGCCGTCGCAGTCCTAATCGCATCATTTAGCTTTCGTGTGTATTCCGTATTGAGCTTCGGATCGGGTTTGACTGCACGCGCTTGCACGGCAATCGCAGTGTAAAGCACGTTGAGCTTGAAATAGGCGCCGCCGCATTGGGCAAGTGCGAGCCAGTAGGGCCGACCGTTGAACGCTCCGGGCAGAGTCACGACCGTATCCCGCTTGTCGATTGAAAGCACCGGGGCTGGACGTTCGGTCTCTTTGGGCTGGCGTTCACGTCTGTGACGGGTCTGTGCGTTGGCATTGACCGCAAGCAACACAGCGATCATGACCAACGCCACTCTGCCGCCGATTCTTTTTCGCATGTTGAGATCTTCCAGGGTGAGCTTTCCGAGATCCTGTTCAGAACTTCTCAACCCACGGCCGCAACTCAATTTCCCACGCCCATGCGCTACGCGGCTGTCGCAACAGATCGAGATAGGTTTGAGCGATCGCGTCGGGATCGAGCAGGCTATCAGGCCGGTCCGGCGGAACCGCCCGGCTTTGACTGCGAATGCCGCCGTCGACCACGACGTGACCAACGTGAATGCCTAGCGGGGCTAATTCGCGCGCCATGCTCTGCGCCAACCCGCGGAGCGCAAACTTGCCCATGGCAAAAGGCGCCGACTGCGCATAACCCTTCACGCTCGCCGAAGCGCCGGTAAACAAGATCGCGCCATGCCCGCGCGGCACCATGCGTTTGGCCGCTTCCTGCGCGACCAGAAACGCACCGAACGCGGTGACCGCAAGCGACCTTTCGACCTCGGCCGGATCGAGCGTGACGAACGGGCCGCGGGTGCGGTAACTGGCATTGTAGACAACGACTTCCGGTCCGCCGAACACATTCTCAAAATCAGAAAACACCTTGGTGACTTGACCGTGATCCGTCGCGTCACAGGCAAATACCTTGGCGCCAGTCTCCTTTGCCAAGACGGCGAGACTGGCGGCCCGCCGCGCGGCGAGCGCGACCTTTATTCCTTGCTTGCTGAAGGCTCGCGCGAGTGAGGCGGACAGGCCTGAGCCGACACCCACGATCAACGCATTCCGATAAACATTGTCAGCCATCGTTTCCTCTTGATTGCGGCTGCTGCCCGACCCACCTGCCATGCGGGGTTTTACGAGCCATGCAGCGGTTATTGATTGGAATTGGGCTAACGCTAGTACTCGCCGGGATCGCCTGGCCGTTACTAGCGCGGATCGGCCTCGGCCGCTTGCCCGGCGACATCATGATCCAGCGCGGCAGCACGAGCTTCTACTTCCCCCTCGTGACCTGCATCATCGTCAGCATCGTCCTGAGCGCCCTGATGTGGCTGTTCAATCGCTGACAGTCAATCGATCACGGCGATCGCGTTAATCTCGACCAGGCAGCGCGGATCGGTGGCAAGCCGCACGACCTGCACAGTGGTCGTCGCCGGCTTGGCATCCCGAAAATACTCGCCCCACGCGCGATTGAGCGCATCCTGATCGGTGAGATCGGTGACGAATCGATCGGCGGTGACAACATCGGCGAACGTGGCGCCCACGGCATGCAGGCCGCGCTTGAGGTTCTCGAGCGCCGCCCTCGCCTGGCCCGCCATGTCGCGTGGCATGGCGTCGAACTCCTCCGGCCGGTGCGGATGATGATGATAAACCGGCGCCGCGGTGACGCCGGCGAGATAAACCGTCGTGCCGCCTTTCACCTTTATAGCGGGCGCGTACGGCATCCACAGGTCCGGCGCGTCCGGCCAATGCACGTGTTCGATTGTTTTGGGCATCTGTTCGGGCTCCCGTCAGCTCCTTTTATTGAAGTGTATAAGGACCGCAAGCGAACGTCATGCCCACGTTGCGCGCATCGACGCCAAGCGAGATCTAGGTTCCAACGATCGTCGTAAACGCGTGGGATCTATGCGCCTCACATCCTGAAAACGCCAAACCGCGTCTCCGGAATCGGCGCGTTCAGCGCGGCGGAAAAACATAAACCAAGCACGCGGCGCGTTTCAGCCGGCGTGATGATACCGTCGTCCCAGAGCCTTGCGGTGGCGTAATAGGGATTACCTTCGGCCTCGTATTGTTCGCGGATCGGTTGCTTGAATTCTTCTTCTTCAACTTCCGACCACTTTCGGCCCTCCGCTTCGATGTTTTCGCGGCGCACGGTCGCCAGTACTGAAGCCGCTTGTTCGCCGCCCATCACGGAAATGCGCGCGTTCGGCCAGGTGAACAAAAACCGCGGACCGTAGGCGCGGCCGCACATGCCGTAATTGCCGGCGCCGTACGAGCCGCCGACGATGACCGTGATCTTCGGCACCTGGGCGCAGGCAACGGCCGTCACCATCTTGGCGCCGTCCTTGGCGATGCCGCCAGCCTCGTAATCGCGGCCCACCATGAAGCCGGAAATATTTTGCAGGAACAGGAGCGGCACGCGACGCTGGCAGCACAGCTCGATAAAATGCGCGGCTTTGAGTGCGCTTTCGGAAAATAGGATGCCGTTGTTGCCGAGAATGCCGATCGGAATGCCGTGAATATGGGCAAAGCCGGTAACAATCGTCGTGCCGTAGAGCGCCTTGAACTCGTCGAACTCGGAATCATCCACGAGTCGAGCGATAATCTCGTGCACATCATATTGCTTCTTCAGATCGACCGGCACGATGCCGTCGAGCTCGGCCGCGTCGTATTGCGGCTCGCTCGGCTTTCGCAGCGTGACATCGACGGTTTTTCTTGTATTCAGCGTGCCGATTATTTGCCGGCACAGCGCGAGCGCGTGGCGATCATTCTCGGCATAGTAATCGGCGACGCCGGATTTTTTGGCATGAACGTCGGCGCCGCCGAGCTCTTCGGCTGTCACAACTTCGCCGGTGGCCGCTTTAACGAGCGGCGGTCCGCCAAGAAAGATAGTACCTTGATTGCGCACGATGATGGTCTCGTCAGACATCGCCGGCACATAGGCGCCACCCGCAGTGCACGAGCCCATCACGACCGCGATCTGCGGAATGCCGGCCGCCGACATCGTCGCCTGATTGTAAAAAATACGTCCGAAATGATCCCGATCGGGAAAAACTTCGGTCTGATGCGGCAGATTAGCGCCGCCGGAATCGACCAAGTAGATGCAGGGTAGCCGGTTTTCCCGCGCAATTTCCTGCGCCCGCAAATGCTTTTTCACCGTCATCGGATAGTAAGTGCCGCCTTTGATCGTCGAATCATTGCAGACGATGACGCATTCGCGTGCGGCGACTTTGCCGATTCCGGTAATCAGGCCGGCGCCATGGATGGCGTCCTCGTACAGGTCGTTCGCCGCAAGCGGCGACAATTCCAGAAACGGCGCCCCCGAATCGATCAGCGTCATGACGCGCTGGCGCGGTAAGAGCTTGCCGCGCGCAATATGCCGTTCGCGCGCGCGCGGCGGGCCGCCCTCGGCCGCTTTGGCGCGCCGCTTTTCAAGTTCCCCGATCAATTCCCGCATGGCCGCTTGATTGGCGCGGAAATCTTTGGACTTGCAGTCCATGCTCGATGCGATTGCGGGCACCAATTCCTCGCGATGTTACGTGAACAGATATTCAGAAACGAACTTCTTTTCCACCACGAAATATCACACGAAGAAACTTTGGAGAAACTTTGCTGCCTAGTACGCGTTGGGCAAGCGCATCCGGGAAAGGACCTTCAGCGCGAGGCGGAATGCGCAAATCCCCACCGGGAAGGAGAGAGCTTAATGAGGAACAGACAACACACATTGTTGGCGGGCGTTGCCGCACTCGCGCTGTTTGCAGCGAGCGGCATGGCTTTAGCGCAACAGACTCAGCAAGACCAGAAAGGCGCCGGCAGCGCTGCGCAGAGCAACATGCAGGGTCAGCGCGGCGAACAGGGCACCAAGAACCAGGCCGCCAGCCAGGGCTTGAAAAACCAGGGCTTGAAAAACCACGGCGCCCAGCAGGGCAAAAACGAGAGTGCGATGTCCAAGCAATCCTCTGGGCAAAACGCACGAACCGAAAGCAAAATGCAGTCCAAGCAGACTGGCGCTGCAGCGAACATGACCGGCAAGAGCAATGCCGGCAAGGGCGAGAAGTCCCTTAACCGCAGTGCACGGCAGCTTAAACAGAACAAGGATGCCAGCACGGCGAACCGGGAAAGCCGGCAGAACCAGCTCAACGCCCAATCGAAGTCAACGCAGTCCAAAACTGGGCAATTTGCCAATCGGCAGAACCGCACCCAGCGCGGCGCCACCAGTGCGCAGCGCAATGAGCAGTTCCAGGGACTGCAGGGCAGCACGAGGGCGCCAATGCAAGGCGCCACCACCTCGACAGAACGTGGTGCTGGAGCTGCGAACGTTTCGCTGAACGAACAGCAACGCACCCAGATTCGCGAGACCGTCATTAACTCGCGCAGCGCCCCGCGGGTGAGCAATGTTGACTTCAGCGTGAACGTCGGCACGGTGGTGCCGCGTAGGCACATCCATCTGGTGCGCGTGCCGGAAACCTTAATCCGGATCGAACCGCGATGGCGTCACTATCTGTATTTCGTATTCAACAATGAGATCATCATTGTCGAACCGCGCACTATGAGGATCGTTCAGGTTCTTCCGGTGTAGTCGACCGGTAATAGAGTAACTTCGAGGGCGGCCCCCGGGCCGCCCTCTTTGTTTAGGTGCGCATTGTG
>CATPBC010000402.1 GCA_955652195.1 uncultured Xanthobacteraceae bacterium
CGAAATTTCACTCGATCCGCGCGCTCCTGTTCGCTAAGCCAATCGTCCAGGTTCGCCTTGGCTTCGGCATCGATCACCGGGCCGACATGAGTGCCAATGCGCCGCGGATCGCCGACTTTCAGTTCGCGCGCGGCGCCTGCCAGCATGTCGAGCATTGGCTCGGCGATTTCCTCCTGCAGGCAAAGTAGGCGAAGCGCCGAACAGCGCTGCCCGGCGGAGCGGAACGACGAGGTCAGCACGTCATCGCACACTTGCTCAGGTAGCGCCGTCGCGTCGACGATCATGGCGTTGATGCCACCGGTCTCGGCGATGAGCGGCACGATCGGGCCTGTTTTCTTGGCGAGCGCGCGATTGATGGCCTGCCCCGTCTCGGTCGAACCGGTGAACGCTACGCCGGCGAGGAGCCGGTGCGCGACGAGGCGTGCGCCGATCGCGCCGTCGCCAGGAACCAGATGCAGCGCGCTTTTTGGCACGCCGGCTTCATGGAGGAGCGAAACGGCGAGCGCGGCAATAAGCGGGGTCTGTTCCGCCGGCTTCGCGACCACCGTATTGCCGGCAAGGAGCGCCGCGGCGATCTGGCCGACAAAGATGGCGAGCGGAAAATTCCACGGCGAGATGCAGACGAACACGCCGCGGCCGCGGTAGCGCAATTGGTTGCCTTCGCCGGTCGGCCCGGGCATCGCTTGGGGCGCGAGCGTCGTGCGCGCTTGCGCGGCGTAATAGCGGCAGTAATCGACCGCCTCGCGCAGTTCGGCGACGGCATCGTCCAAGGTCTTGCCAGCTTCGTTCTGCAGTAAGGCCAGCAAGCGGCCGCGATTGCGTTCGAGCCGATCGGCGGCGCGATCGAGAACCGCGGCGCGCTGTTCGAGCGGCCACCCCGCCCAGGCGGCGAAGCCATCGGATGCCGCGGCGATGGCGGCGCGGGCGATCGCATCGTCGGCTTCGCGGACGAGGCCGATCGCGCTGCCGTCAATCGGCGAATGCAAGTGCCGGTCGATGCCCGGCAGCGCCACGCCATTGACCAGCGGCGCGGCTTCCGCGTTCGCAGTGGCGGCCTCGCGAATTTCGCCGAGCAGCGCCTCGACGCTGGCGCGGTCGCCGAATTCGATGCCGGCGGCGGCACGGCGCTCCGGCTGATAAACGTCGCGCGGCAATGGAATTTTTCGATTGCGCGCTAGCGCGGCCTCGCCAATCCAACTCTGCGGCCGCTGCAGGATGTCGGCCACCGGCACGCTGGGATCGGCGGCGGCCGAAACGAAGGAAGAGTTCGCGCCATTCTCCAGCAGCCGGCGCACCAGATAGGCCAGGAGATCGCGATGGCCGCCGACCGGCGCATAGACACGACAAAGGGTTTGCGGAAATTCCGCAAGCAGCGCCTCGTAGAGCGCTTCGCCCATGCCGTAGAGCCGCTGGAATTCGAATCCGTCGATGCCGCCGGCATCCTCGATGACGCCGGCAACGGTCAAGGCGTTGTGCGTGGCGAATTGCGGAAACAGCCGGTTGCGCGCCGCCAAGAGCCTCTTCACACATGCCATGTAACAAAGGTCGGTCATCGCCTTGCGGGTGAAGACCGGATAATCCGCCAAGCCGCGCTCCTGGGCGCGTTTGATTTCGGTATCCCAATAGGCGCCCTTGACCAGTCGCACGGTCAGCTTGCGGTTTGTGGCTGCGGCCACTTCCTCGACCCAATCGATCAGCGCCAGAGCGCGCTTTTGATAGGCCTGCACCGCGAGGCCGAAGCCATCCCAGCCGCCGAGCGCGCCATCGCTGAGTGCCGCGGCGATCACCTCAAGGGAAAGTTCCAGCCGATCGGCCTCTTCCGCGTCGACGGTGAATTGCAAATCGTGCGCCTTGGCCAGTTCCGCGAGTTCGATGAGCCGCGGCGTCAATTCCTCGCGCACACGCTCGCGCGAGATCGCCTCGTAGCGTGGGTGCAGCGCCGAAAGCTTGACGGAAATTCCCGGTCGGCTGCGCCGATTCTTGTTGCCGCCATCGGCGCCGATAGCGGCAATGGCGCCGGCATAAGCTTCGAAATAGTTCTCCGCGTCGGCGCTGGTGCGCGCGCCTTCGCCGAGCATATCGAATGAATAGCGCAATTGCGGATGCGCATTCGCGCGCGAAAGCGCCTCTTCAATCGTCCGCCCCACGACGAAGTGCGAAGCCAATAGCCGCATCGCCTGGCGCGTCGCCGCGCGCATCGCCGGAAGCCCGATCCGGCGCACGACATTGTCCAGGATCGTTTCCGGCGTTTCGCCGGGATGAATGACGCGCGCCGCAACCCCAAGTGTCCAAGCCGAGGCGGAAACCAGGAGCGCCGTCGACTTGACGTCGCCGTCGAGCCAGCGGCCGCCGGCGAGCTTGTCTTCGATCAACCGATCCGCAGTGGCCGCATCAGGCACGCGCAGAAGCGCCTCGGCCAGCACCATGAGCGCGAGGCCCTCTTTGGTGGAGAGCGAAAAGGCATGCAGAAAATCCTCGACCCCGCCCAAGCCGCCGATCTTGGCGCGGATCGCCTCAATTAAGCGCCGCGCGCGCGCATCGACTCGGCGTTCCGCGGCGAGCTCGCGCGCCGCATCCGCTAAAAATATCGCCGCCAGTTCCTCGTCGGGTTGAGCGTATGGCGCCTGGAACGGCGGCAGCGCGGCCGTCACTCCATTCATGCCGGCATTCTAGCCGCTCTGCGGCGAAGCGGGGGAGATTTAGCCGCCGGGGGTGAGCAGCGTCTCGAGCTTGTTGATGCTTCCCGTCCAACCAGCTTCCATGCCGTTGAGGTAGCCGACGGCATAATCGACCACGGCGCGGCCGCGCGTGTGCAACGTCATCGTCGTCTTGCCGCCTTTCTCGGCAAAGGTGACCGTGGTGAGCCCTTCGATAATGGGATTACCCGCCGCATCGACAGCGATGTTGGTAAAGACGAGCCGCTCCGGCGGCACGATTTCGCGAAACTCGCCCTTCATCGGATAGATGTTGCCGTCGGGACTGCGCATATGGATGCGGATCGCGCCGCCGACGCGAACATCGATCTCGCAAACCGGATTGGTGAACCCCTTGGGTCCCCACCATTGCGCGAGTTGACCGGCATCCGTCCAAGCCCGGAAGACCGCCGCGCGCGGCGCGTCGAACATGCGCGTGATAGTAATTTCACGTTCAGCCAGGGTCGCCTGCTCTGCAACAGCCATCATCATCTCCTCAAGTTACTGCGCCAAATTGCACCAGCTCAACGCGCGCTGGGACTGGCGAGATAGGCCTCAAGCCGCTCGAACGAGCCGGTCCAGCCGCCACGCATGCTGTCGTGCGCCGCGTCGAAAGTTGCCTGTTCTTCCGCCGAGGCATCGAGCGGCGACCAGCGCAGCGTGAGCTTGGTCTTGCCGGTCCTCTCGCCGCCTGGCGCGTCTTCGAATGTGACCGTTGTAAGCATTTGCAGCGGCCAGGTGGGCGCCATCGGGTGGCGCGTGAGGCCGCCGGCTTCATCGGAAAACGAATGCACCCAGACCAGGCGCTGCGGCGCGACGATTTCGCGATAGACGAATTTCGCCCACGCCACGGTGCCGTTGGCGGCCCGCATCGCACCATGATAGGTGCCGCCGACACGCAGATCCATTTTCGATGCCACGACGACGGAGCCCTTCGGGCCAAACCACTCTTTCATCCTTTCCGGCTCGGTGAAGCACTTCCACAGCACCTCGCGTGGCGCGTCGAACACGCGCGTGATCACGAAATCGGTGCTTTTGGTTTCGGCAAGCATGGAAATCCCCCGTGATTACGTGTTTGACGATGTGCTTAGTGTTGCGGAACGAGGATCATCCAGTGCACGCCGAACTTGTCGGCGAGCATGCCGAAACGCGGCGAGAAGAACGTCTTGCCGAGCGGCATCGTCACCTGGCCGCCATCGCCCAGCGCTGCGAACATCTTGTCGGCCTCCGCTTCGTCTTTCGCCGCAATCGACAACGCGAAGCCGTCGAATTTCGGATGCCCGGTATTGCGGCCATCGGATGTCATGATCGTCGTTTCGCCGACCTGGAACTGGGCGTGCATCACCTTGTCGGCATTGCCCGGCGTGCACATGTTTTTGTCGGGGCTGTCTTTCCAGCGCATCACCATTTTCACGTCGGCGCCGATCGTCTTCTTGTAAAATTCCAGCGCCTCGTCGCAGCGGCCGTCGAAGAACAGATAAGGTTGCACTTGCATGATTTGGCTCCTTTCCTTGCGGCGTAAATGTCTGATGATTGCGCCGACTACACCAAGGACGAACGCGACCTTGGCATTCCGCCCTTGCACCCGCTAGGCCATTGACGCGACGTAAGCATCTAGCCGAGCCAGCAATCTCACCAGCTCCTGCTCCGTCCAGCCCTCGAACACCGGTGCCAGGTGCTTGCGGCCGGACGCGACCGACGCGAATAAGCGGTCGCATTGCGCCTTCACCATGGCAATGAAAGCTGTGACAGCAGGGAAATGTGCGGCGTATTTCATATTTGCGTTCATGTGACAGTAAAGCAGCAGTTCCAGCATGACCCCTCTCCCTTTCATTGTCCCGCACGCAAAAAAGCTCAGAACTAGGCTTGCGCCGCCACGTAGTCGGCCAGCCGCGCCATCGTCTGCACCAAGC
>CATPBC010000403.1 GCA_955652195.1 uncultured Xanthobacteraceae bacterium
ATCGCGACGCTTCCGGTGGCGCCGAATATTCTGGCGACCAATGCCAAGGGCACCATCAATTCCTTGTTCGAAGTGGTCGCGCGCGCCAAGGCCGAGCCGCAGAAGCTCAATTATGCGAGCCCCGGCAACGGCACCACGCCGCAATTGGCAATGGAGCTGTTCAAGCTCAAAGCCGGCGTCGAGATCACCAATATTCCTTTCAATGGCGGCGGTCCGGCGACCCAGGCGCTGCTCACTGGAACGGTCGATCTGCTGTTGACCGCGTTGCCCGGCGCGCAGGCGCAAGTGCAGGCCGGCGTCATGCGCGGCCTCGCGGTCACCACCAAAACGCGCTGGGTCAATCTTCGCGACGTGCCGACCTTCAGCGAGCAGGGCTTTCCGGACGTGACGCTGGAGACGGAGCATTTCCTGCTCGCTCCGGCCGGCACGCCGGCTCCGATCCTCGAGCGCTACACCAAGGCGGCGTTGGCGGTGCTTTCACAGGACGACATCAAAAGCCGCGTCGTCCAACTCGGCTATGCGCCGGTCGCCGGCGGCCCCGAGGCGGTCAAGGAGCGCATCGCCAAGAACGTGCCGTTCTTCAAACAGCTCATCGCCGACGCGAAGATTCCGCAGATCGAATGACGGCAGGAGCCGACGGGGTGATTGAATGAGACGCCGCGATGACATCCCTCGTTTCCCGGGCGCAGCGCAGCGCGAAGTGGTGCGCTGCAGACCCGGGATCGTTATAAACTCCGGGCCTGCAAAGTTCTCGGATCAGCGGTGCACCACTCCGCGGTGCACCGCATCCGGGAAACATGAGACGGCGCGATTTCATCACATTGTTCGGCGGCGCTGCGGCCTCTTGGCCGCTCTCGGCGCGCGCGCAGCAACCGGCGATGCCGGTGATTGGATTTCTCAGCAGCGCATCGCCTGACGTTAACGAAACTCGTCTGCGCGTATTCCGCGGCGGACTGAAAGAAGCTGGCTATGTCGAGGGTGAGAACGTCGCCATCGAATATCGTTGGGCGAATGGCCAAAACGATCTCCTGCCGAAGCTCGCGGCGGAATTGGTGCAACTTCGCGTGAAGGTGATAGTCGCAGCGAGCGGCACCGCTGGCGTGCTGGCGGCAAAGGCCGCGACCACGACAATTCCAATCGTGTTTGCCGTGGCCGTTGATCCGGTGAAGGCTGGACTTGTGGCGAGCCTGAACCGGCCCGGCGAAAATCTGACCGGCGTTACCAATATGAATGTTGAGATCGGGCCAAAACGGCTCGAACTGCTGCATGCTACCTACGGCAACTGCCTTCGGCGTGCTTATCGACCCAACCACCGTTGTTCTCGCTGACGACTTTGCGCGCGGCATGGACGCGGCGGCCCGCACCCTCGGGCTGCAGCTTCATGTGCTCAATGCCAGTGCCGACCGAGATTTCGATTCAGTGTTTGCTTCCTTGGCCCAATTGCACGCAAGCGCGCTCATCATCGGCCCGAGTGCACTCTTTTCCGCTCGAAGCGAACGGCTCGGCGCACTGGCGGCGCGCCACAAGGTGCCCGCGATCGGCTTATTGCCGGAATTTGCTGCCGGCGGCGGCCTGTTGAGCTATGGCAGCGACGAAACAGAATATTACCGGCTGGTCGGCATCTATACTGGGAGGATTCTCAAGGGCGAGAAGCCGGCAGAGTTGCCGGTTCAGGAATCGGCGAAGGTCAAATTGATTGTCAATCTCAAGACCGCCAAAGCGCTTGGCATCACCGTGCCGCTCTCGCTGCTCGGCCGCGCCGATGAGGTGATCGAATAGGATCGAAGGATTGCTACTCACCCACCCATTGCGGCGGGCGCTTGTTGAGAAACGCGTCCAGGCCTTCGCGGAAATCGCGGCTCATGTAGCACATCAGGATCAGGTCCTCGCCTTCCTCGCGCGACAGGCGCCGCTGCAGCCGGACCAGGGCCTGTTTGGTGGCGTTGAGCGTGAGCGGTGCATGGCCGGCGATCAGTGTCGCAAGCTCGCTGGCGCGCTGTTGCAGCGCCGCGCCGTCCTCGACCACTTCGTTGAGCAAGCCGAGGCTTGCCGCTTCCTCGGCGCCGACCAGGCGCGCGGTGAAAATCAAGTCCTTCACCCGTGCCGGGCCGACCAGAGCGGTGAGCCGGCTGATACTCGACATCGAAAGGCAATTGCCGAGCGTGCGGGCGATCGGAAATCCGATCCTGGTCGTCTTGGTACCGATGCGCAGATCGCAGCAGGCGGCGATGCCGGCGCCGCCGCCGGTGCAGGCGCCGGTAATGGCGGCGATCGTTGGAACGCGGCACTGTTCGATCTGGGTGAGCACGCGGTCGATGCGCGATTCGTATTCAAGGGCGTGCTGCGGCGTGGTGAAGGCGCGAAACTGATTGATATCGGTACCCGACGCGAACGCTTTGTCGCCGGCGCCCTGCAACACCAGCACCTTGATCGAACGGTCGCGATTGGCCTCGTCGCAGATTTCGGCAAGGCGCTCATACATCGCAAACGTAAAGGCATTGCGCGCCTGCGGGCGATTGAACGTGACCCGGCCGATGCCGTCGCTCAGCTCGTACAGGATATCTTGAGAGGTTTGCGTTTGCTGTTCCATCGCCGTTTTCAGTTAGCCTTCTTTGCGAAGATCCCGAGCCCGTCCCTGCCTATCCTGCTTGCCGAGGGAAGGGTGGGGCTACAGCACCTTTCCGGGATTGAGAATTCCCTTCGGATCGAGCATGCGCTTGAGGCTGCGCATCAGATCGAGCGCGACCGGATCTTTTACCGAAGGCAACAGATCGCGTTTCATCACGCCGACGCCATGCTCCGCAGAAATCGAGCCGCCGTATTTCTTCACCACTGCGAACACGGCCGCGTTTACTTCGTCCCAGCGCTTGAGAAATTCGCCCTTATCGGTGCCGACCGGCTGGTTGACGTTGTAGTGAATGTTGCCGTCGCCGAGGTGGCCGAACGGCAGCGGCCGCGCGCCGGGGATGAGCGCGGTCACCGCGGCGTCGGCTTCTCTGATGAAAGCCGGCACCGCGGCGACCGGCACCGAAATGTCATGCTTGATCGAGCCGCCAGCGTAGCGCTGCACCTCACCGAACATTTCGCGCACGCGCCAGAACGCCTTGCCCTGCTCGATGCTCTCGGCGATCGTCGCGTCGAGCACCAGGCCGCGTTCCATGCCGTCCGCCAGTACCGCCTCAAGGAGTGCGCGCAGGCCCTCGCGCTGCTGCGACGAAAGCTCCATCAGCACGTACCAGGCATGCGGCGAAGCGAGCGGATCGCGACAGCCTTGCGCGTGACGCAGCACCAGCTCGATGCCGGCCCGTGTCATGATCTCGAAGCTCGTGACGTCGCCGCCGCTGCGTTCCTGGGCAATGCCGAGGAGTTCGAGCGCCGCTTCGGCAGACGCGACGCCGGCGAATGCGGTCTCGACCGAACGCGGCCGCGGGACCAGCCGCAGCACCGCGGCGGTGATCACGCCGAGCGTGCCTTCGGCGCCGATGAACAGGTTTTTCAGGTCGTAACCGGTATTGTCCTTCTTCAGCTTATTGAGGTCATTGAGCACGCGGCCGTCGGCCAGCACCACTTCGAGGCCGAGCGCATGCGCGCGCGCGATGCCGTGAGCAATCGCCGCGGTGCCGCCGGCATTGGTGGCAAGATTGCCGCCAATGGTGCAGGTGCCTTCGGAGGGAAGAAGCTGCGGATAGAGCCGGTCGACCGCCGCGGCCGCTTCGCGCGCGCGCTGCAAGGTGACGCCGGCTTCGCAGGTGATGGTGTAGGAGGTTGGATCGACCTCGCGAATGCGATCGAGCCGGTTGAGCGACAGCACGATCTCGTTGTGATGCGGGATCTGGCCGCCGACGAGGCCGGTATTGCCGCCTTGCGGCACGATCGGAGTTGCCGTCTCGTTGGCAAGCTGCAAAATTGCCGAGACTTCGGCGACCGATCCCGGCCGCAGCACCATCGGCGAATGGCCGCGGAACAGGTCGCGCATTTCGACGAGATAAGGCGTTTGCGCCTGCGGATCGGTGATCGCGTATTTGTCGCCGACAATCGCGGCAAAGCGCGCGAGCAGCTTCTGGTCGAGTTTCTTGTCTGAACTGGTCGGCGGCTTATCGAGCATCAGGGGGCGTTTCCGGCGGAGCGCGTCCTAGACAGGATAAATGACAGCCGGCCCCAGCCGGCGCAAGCGCGGCTTTTGCCGGTCAATGCGCTTTGAGGAACGCCACGTAAGCCGCATCGGCGCGATCCAAGGCCTGCTTGCTGTTGCCGCTCACCACCACATCGAGAACAAACTCGTTACCGTCTTTATCGGAATCGATGCCGAATGCGCCGATCTCATAGGCCTGCTGCGCCTTGTCCGGATTTTCAAAGACAAAGCGAATGAACGGCGGCTTGCCGTTGCTGCGTTCGATGGGAGCGAGCTCGGAGGTCTTCGCCTTGGCATTCGCGGCCACCCAGCGCGCGTTGCTGATGCGCGCGAAGTCGGCAAGCGTTTGCTGCTTATCGCGGTGATAAAACACCTCCACATAGATCAGCGGATCGGCGGTGGCGAAGCTCGCTCCGTTTGGCACGATGATCTGGATTTTGTTTTGCCGGCTTGCTTGCTTGTCGATCTCCCAACCGTCCGGAGGGGTCAGCACGAGCTGATAGGAAGCGCAAAGCTGCTGAGCGCCGCATGGATTTAAAAATTTATGCACTTCCGCACGTGCCGGGGCGCTGCAAAAAATCAGCGCGGCGAAGGCGGCTTTGATGGAAGCCGAGGCCACGCGAGCAGCCCTCATCCCACTCTCCTCAATTTTCACCGCGCCGCGCGCCGCAGCCGGTCGTTGATCGCCTCGCCCAGCCCGTCATCGGGGATCGGCATCACTGCGATCACTTTGGCGCCGAGCGCGTCGAGCGCGCGCAAATGTGAAAAAAGATTTGCCGCCGCTTCGACCGGATCGCCGCGCGCGGAAAGGTTTAGCATTTTCATCGCGCCCGCGGCGCCTTCGGCAAGCTGCGGACCAAAGGCCAGCAAGGCTTCGCCGGGCGCGACCGCTTTCACGTCGAGCCGCAACGGCGTATGCGGCGCATAATGCGCCAACAGCATGCCCGGCGCGCGCGGCGCATTTTTGCCGTCCGCAGGCGTCGGCGCCGCGGCGAGCGGCTGGCCCAATACGCGCTCGATCGCTTCACGCGGCACGCCGCCCGGCCGCAACAGCGCCGGCGCGCCAAGAGGTTGCGCAAGACAGGCGACGATTGTCGACTCCACTCCAACCGGCGTGGCGCCGCCATCGACGATGAGATCGATGCGGCCGCCGAGATCGGCGAGCACATGCGCGGCCGTCGTCGGCGAAACGTGACCGGAGTGATTGGCCGACGGCGCCACCACCGGTCCGTCGAAGCTGCGAAGAATCTCCTGCGCGATCGGATGCGCCGGCACCCGCACCGCGATGCTGTCGAGCCCGGCGGTGGCCAAATCCGCGACCGGGCACTCCGCCGCCTTGGGCAAGACCAGCGTCAGCGGTCCGGGCCAAAACGCGTCCGCCAGCCGCGCCGCCGCCGCATCGAACCGCGCCAGCTTTCGCGCCGCCACAGCGCTCGCCACATGGGCGATCAGCGGATTAAAGGCCGGCCGGCCTTTCGCCGCATAGAGCCGCGCAATGGCCGCGCCGTCGCTGGCATCGGCGCCGAGCCCATAGACCGTCTCGGTCGGAAACGCGACCAGCCCGCCGGCGGCGAGACAGCGCGCCGCCTCGGCAATCGCCGCGGCATCCGCCGTCAGCATGCGCGTTTTTACCTCTGCCGTCACCGGGCCTGTCATTGCCGCACCTTTGCGCCTAGATAACACGGGCGCGACGCCGGCA
>CATPBC010000404.1 GCA_955652195.1 uncultured Xanthobacteraceae bacterium
CGATCACCGCCGCTCGCACCGGATTGCCTGTCAGTGTCGCCTTGGCCGCCAGTTCGGGCGCGTCGCGGAAAGTGTCGGGAAATGTCGTGGCGATTGCAGTAACGCGCGGCGCCAGCAGCCGATTGGCGCGTCCGACAACTGCATTAGCGTCGTGAATGAGTGCAGGCACGCCGCGCCACACCGCTGCGAGCACCGGAGGAACGCTCGGATAGCCGCCGAAGCCGACGACGGCGGCTGGGCGCAGGCGGCCGATCAACCGCCATGCCTGAAACAACCCGAGCCCGAGCCCTGCGGCGGTTTGCACGACCGCGACGGGGTTGCGCGAGCGCAGTGTTGCGCTGGTAACGACGTGGATTACGTCATCGGCGAACGCGTCGCCAAATCGTGCCGCGCGCCGGTCGGTTGCAAGATGCACCGCAACGCCGCGTTCGCTGAGTGCCCCGGCAAGTGCCGCGGCCGGGAATAAATGGCCGCCTGTCCCGCCGGCGGCGACGAGGACCGGCGGCAATCTCGGATCATCCATTACGCCGGACTCGCGGTAAGCCCGTTCACGCTGGCAAGTTTGGCACGCGGCCGTTCGCGAGTGAGCGCCACGAGCATACCCATGCCGTAGGCAAGCGAGATCAAGGACGAGCCGCCGTAAGAGATAAAAGGCAAGGTCATTCCCTTGGCCGGCATCAGGTGGAGATTGACGGCCATGTTGATGGCGGATTGCATGCCGAAAAGCATGGCGAGCCCAGCCGTTGCGAAACGGATGAACTGATCGTCGCTGGCCATGGCTTTCACCAGCGCACGGATCACGATCAGCGCGAACAGCGCGACCAGGATCAGGCACAGCACGCTGCCGAATTCTTCCGCGGCGACAGCAAAGACGAAATCGGTATGGCCTTCGGGCAGCACGCGCTTAATCGTGCCCTCGCCCGGGCCGCGGCCGAACCAGCCGCCGCGGATGAACGACTCGGTGGCGATGTCGATATTGAAAGTGTCGCCCGATGCCGGATCGAGAAAGCGATTGATGCGCTGCGCCACGTGTGGGACGGTGAAAAAGGCGGCGATCAGACCGGCGCCCGCGGCGCCGGCCAATCCGATCACCCAAACAAGACGCATCCCGGCCATATAGAACAGCGCGCCCCAAACCAGCGCGATCAGCATGGTCTGGCCGAAATCGGGCTGCAGCACCAGCAGAGCGATAACCGCGACCAGCAATCCGAGCGCAATGGAGTTCGTCGGCATTTCCGGACGCTTGGCGCTTTCGCCGAACAGCCAGGCAATGAGAATAACGAAAGCAGGCTTGAGGAATTCCGACGCCTGAATATTCACGCCGAGAATGACGAGCCAGCGGCGTGCGCCCTTGATCTCGGCGCCGAAATACGGCGTCAGTGCCGTGAGCATCAAGCTCACGGCGAATACAACCAGCGCCACTCTCCGAATCTCGTGCGGCGATAGAAAGGAGGTCGCGATCAGCACGAGGGCGGCGGGAATGAGAAACAAGACCTGACGATTGACGAAGTGAAACGGATCAAGTCCGATGCGCGTCGCGACCGGCGGGCTTGCGGCGAGACACAGCACGATGCCGCCCAGCATCAGCGCGCCAACCGCCGCCAGCGTCAGGCGGTCGACGGTTCGCCACCATTCGCCGAGCACTGTCGGTTGCGCGCGGGAAGCCATCGTAAAACCAGGTCCCCCAGAAGATCCCCGCCTAAGGCCTGATCCCGAAAAGTGGTAACCGGTTTTCGGAAAAGATCATGCCCAAACAAAAAGCTAGAACGGGATGACGATTCGACGAAAACGCATCCCGCTCTAGTCCTGCATCCGGCATGGTTTCTATGAGATTAAGATCATGCACAACCGGCGCATGGCGGTTGATGTTTCGCCGGCACGGCTAAGTGTTTTTCTGCAATCCAGGCAACGCTTGGACCAGCACCCGGAACGCGTCGCCCCGCACCTCGAAATTGCGGTATTGGTCGAACGAGGCGCAGGCCGGCGAGAGCAGCACCACCGGCTCGGCGGCAGAAAAGGCGGCGGCATCGCGCGCCGCCGCGGCGAGCGCCTTGTCGAGCGTTCCGTTGATCTCGTGAGGCACCGCATCTGCCAAGGTGACGGCGAATTGATCGGCCGCCTCACCGATAAGATAGGCCTTACGGATACGCGGAAAGAAAGACCGCAGGCTTTCGATGCCGCCGGTCTTTGGCAGCCCGCCAGCGATCCAGAAAATATCGCTGAAACAGGCCAGCGCCTGGGCGGCCGAATCGGCATTGGTGGCTTTGGAATCGTTGACAAAGAGCGCGGCGCCGCGCCGTCCGACTTCCTCCATCCGATGCGGCAGTCCCGGAAAGGACCGCAAGCCCGCTTGGATAGCCGGCGGATCGAGCCCGAGCGCTAGCGCGGCGGCTGTCGCGCAAGCCGCGTTCTGCGCGTTGTGCACCCCGCGCAATGAACCGATGCCGCCGAGCTCAGCAATCGGCGTGGCTTTGGCGCCGTCCGCGTGCATGATGCGGCTGCCATCCAGGTATAGGCCGTCGCTCAATTTGCGGCGGACCGAAATCTGCACCACGTGTTTGCCGGTTTGCGCCAGCCGCCCGGCGATCTGCTGGCACCAGTCGTCGTCGACGCCGATCACTGCGGCGCCTTCGTGCGGCACGCCGGCGACCAGACGCCCCTTCACCGCGGCGTAGTTTTCCATGGTGCCGTGCCGGTCGAGATGGTCCTCGGTGAGATTGATCAGGATTCCAACCGATGGATCGAGCGACGGCGCGAGGTCTATTTGATAGGACGAGCATTCGATCACATGCACACGGCCCGGTCGCGGCGGCTTAAGCGACAGGATGGCGGTGCCGATATTGCCGCCAAGCTGCGCGTCCATGCCGGCCGATGCGGCCAGATGCGCGATCATCGCCGTTGTGGTGGACTTGCCGTTGGTGCCGGTGACGGCAACGAATGGCGCTTGTGGCGCGTGATGCCGGCGCTCGCGGCTGAATAATTCGATGTCGCCGATCACCTCTATCGCCGCTTTGCGGGCGAGCTGCACCACCCAGTGCGGCGACGGGTGCGTGAGCGGAACACCGGGCGCGAGCACGAGCGCGGCGAGCTTCGACCAGTCGGCGTTACGCAGGTCGCTCGTCGGAATTCCACCGGCGCTCGCTTTCGCGACGCTTGCTGCGTCGTCATCGAAAGCGATCACGTCGGCGCCGCCGGCCAATAGCGCGCTCGCGCTGGCCAAGCCGGAGGCGCCGAGGCCGAACACCGCGACCTTCTTGCCGGCAAGCGTCGTGATCGGAATCACGGTGGCGCGCTATCGCAACTTCAAGGTCGAAAGTCCGGCGAGCGCCAACACTACGGCGACGATCCAGAAACGAATCACGATCTGCGGCTCGGTCCAGCCGAGCTGCTCGAAGTGATGATGGATCGGCGCCATTTTGAATACGCGCCTGCCAGTGAGCTTGTACGATACGACCTGGACGATGACCGAGACTGCTTCCAGAACAAACAAGCCGCCGATCACCGCGAGCACGATTTCATGTTTGGTGGCGATCGCCACGGCGCCGAGCATGCCGCCCAGCGCGAGCGAGCCGGTGTCGCCCATGAAAATCGACGCCGGCGGGGCGTTGAACCACAGAAAGCCCAGGCCGGCACCGAGCACGGCGCCACAGAGGACCGACAGCTCGCCGGTACCGGCGACATAATGGATCTGCAGATAATCGGCGAACACCGTATTGCCCGAGAGATACGAGATCATGCCGAAACTTGCCGACGCGATCATCACCGGAACGATGGCAAGCCCGTCGAGTCCGTCAGTGAGGTTCACCGCGTTTCCCGCGCCAACAATGATGAACATTGCAAACAATACGAAAAACCAGCCGAGATTGAGCACTAGCTCCTTGAAAAAAGGAAACACCAGCGAGGTTGAAAACGGCGCGTGGCCGAGTCGCACCAGCGCGAGACAGGCAATACCGGCAATGACGGCTTCGATGACGAGCCGGATGCGGCCGCCAAAGCCGTCATGCGACTGCTTCGTCACTTTCAGGTAGTCGTCGTAAAAGCCCACCAATCCGAAACCGAGCGTCACCCACAGCACCACCCAAACGTAAGGATTGGTCGGGTTTGCCCACAGCAGCGTCGAGACCAGCATCCCGGACAGTATCATCAAACCGCCCATCGTCGGCGTTCCCGCCTTGGCGATGAGGTGCGATTTCGGCCCGTCGGTGCGGATCGGCTGGCCTTTGCCTTGCAAGAGCCGCAGGCGGTCGATGATGTGCTGGCCGAACAAAAAGACGAACAACAGTGCGGTTATCACCGCGCCGCCGGTGCGAAACGTGATGTAGCGAAAGACATTGAGCACCGAGAGCTTGTCCGACAGATCGACCAGCCAATAGAGCATTGCAATCAACCTTGTGCGGAAGCTTCTTCGAAGCTCTCGTGGCGCGGATAGCTGCGCTGTAACGCCTTGACGATCGGCGCCATGCGCGAGCCGAGCGAGCCCTTGACCATGACGACGTCGCCAGCGTGGATTGCCGGCAGCACTTCCGCCTCAAGCGCGGCTGCGTTCTCGGCATAGCCGCCGCGCCGGCTCGCAGGAAGCGCCTGCCACAGCGCCTCCATCAAGGGACCGCAACAGAAGACCAAGTCGACGCCGTTGGCAATCACCGCATCGGCCAAGCTGCGATGCAGATCCGGACCGTTCGGGCCGAGTTCCAACATGTCGCCGAGCACAGCGATGCGCCGGCCCCGCGGCCCGACAGGCGATCGTCCAAGCACCGCCAATGCAGCCTCGACCGAAGCGGGATTGGCGTTGTAGCTCTCGTCGAGGATCAATGCCGGTCCGCCGGGAAGCTCGATTTCAATCGGCGCGCCGCGGCCCGACGCCGCCCGCAACTCGGTAAGGGCTAAGGCGGCAAGCGCGAGATCGGCGCCGACGAGTTCGGCTGCCGCCAACACTGCAAGCGAGTTGATGACGAGGTGGCGTCCCGGTGCCCCGATCTTATAGCTGAACTGCGTGCCGAAAATTTCAGCTTCGACGGTCGAGCAACGTGCGTGCAAAGCGCATTTAATCAGACGCGCATCGGCTTCGGCATGCTCGCCAAATGAAATCACGCGCGTGATCCCAGCCTGTTCCGCGCGTGCTTTGAGCTGCGCAAATTGGCCGATGTCGCGATTGATCACAGCCGCGCCGTCCGCCGGTACGCCAACAAATATTTCAGCTTTGGCGTCGGCGATGTTGGCGAGCGAACCCAAGAATTCGAGATGCACCGGCGCAATCGTGGTGATGATCGCAATCTGCGGCCGGACCAGCCGCGACAGCGGTGCGATTTCGCCTTGGTGGTTCATGCCCATTTCGAATATTGCGTAACGCGCGCTCGATGGACAACGCGCCAGCGACAGCGGTACGCCCCAATGATTGTTGTAGGACGCGACCGAGGCATGCGTCTCGCCATCTTTGGACAGCGCAAGACGCAGCGCTTCCTTGGTTCCGGTCTTGCCGACCGAACCGGTGACGCCGATCACTTTGCCCGGCAGTCGTGCGCGAGCGGCTACGGCGAGGTTCCGCAAAGCTGCGAGCACGTCCGGCACAATCAGCAGTGGGGCACCCGCGGCAAACTGCGAGCGCCGGTCGGCGGCGACGACCGCGAGCGCTGCCTTGGCGGATAATGCCGCTGGAACAAATTCATGGCCGTCGCGGTGATCGCCGCGGATCGCAAAGAAAGCTTCGTCCGGTCCGATGCTGCGGCTGTCAATCGAGAGGCCGCAGATCGAGGCAGGAAGGTGTCCCTGGCGCTCGGCGCCCATCGCGTTCGCCATTGCGTCTATGGTCCACAGCGCGGGCGCGGTCATGCGGCAAGTTCCTTTAGAGCCGTAGCGACCGCTTGGTGATCGCTGAAGGGCATGATCCGGTCGCCGATGATTTGGCCGGTTTCATGACCCTTTCCGGCGATCAGCAAGATATCGCCGGGCCGCAACTCGCCGATGGCACGGCGGATCGCGTCGCGCCGGTCGCCGATCTCGGCGGCGCCAGTCGCGGCGGCAAGGATCGCGGCGCGGATCGCTGCGGGGTCTTCGCTGCGCGGATTATCGTCGGTGACGATCACCCGGTCGGCTTTGGCGGCGGCGACGGCGCCCATCAAGGGCCGCTTGCCACGATCGCGATCGCCGCCCGCGCCGAACACGACGATGAGACGACCGGCCGCGTAGGGACG
>CATPBC010000405.1 GCA_955652195.1 uncultured Xanthobacteraceae bacterium
CGCGATTACGCCAATCGGGAAAGCGGTACGTATTATCTCACCGCCGCGGACGCGGAAGGGCTGGTCATCCGTCCGGCTGCCACGACCGATGAGGCGACGCCTAATCACAACGCGGTCGCCGCACAAAATCTCATCCGGTTGGCGGTGCTGGCCGGCGATGATTCGTGGCATGACAAGGCAGATGCCCTGATTGCCGCGATCGCGCCGCACGTCACCGAGAACCTCTACATGCATATGGCGATGCTCAACGCCATCGATCTGCGGCTGCGCGGTGCCGAGATTGTGGTGACCGGGCAGGGTGCGGCTGCGGACGCTCTGCTTGCTGCGGCACGGCGCCAGCCGCCGCTCGACCGCATCGTGCTTCACGCCAGCTCTGCCGCGGCACTGCCGGCCTCGCATCCGGCGCGCGCCAAGCTCGCTGGCGCGCGCGAGCCGCAAGCTTTCGTCTGTATCGGCGAGACCTGTTCGCTGCCGGTCACCGATGCCGCGGCACTTGGCGCAGCAATCGGGGCGATGCGACGTTCTTGACGCGTCAGGTGTTTGGCTGAGAACACATCCACCGCTTGCGGCGAGTGCAGCGCGGGCCGGCGAGTCCGTCGGGACGACGGCTACGCGCCGTCAGGTATTCATCGAATCGAAGAACTCGGAATTGTTCTTGGTGTTGCGCAGCTTGTCGAGCAGGAAGTCGATGGCATCCATCGTTCCCATCGGATTGAGAATACGGCGCAGCACGTACATTTTCTTGAGCTGATCGGGCAGCACCAGGAGTTCCTCCTTGCGCGTACCGGACCGCGTGATGTCCATCGACGGGAACGTGCGCTTGTCGGCAACTTTACGATCGAGGATCAGTTCCGAATTGCCGGTGCCCTTGAATTCTTCGAAAATCACTTCGTCCATGCGGCTGCCGGTATCGATCAGCGCCGTGGCGATGATCGTGAGCGAGCCGCCTTCCTCGATATTGCGGGCCGCACCGAAGAAACGCTTCGGGCGCTGCAAGGCATTGGCGTCGACGCCGCCGGTGAGCACCTTGCCCGAGGAAGGCACCACAGTGTTGTAGGCGCGGCCGAGGCGGGTGATGGAGTCGAGCAGGATCACTACGTCGCGGCCGTGCTCGACCAGACGCTTAGCTTTCTCGATCACCATTTCGGCGACCTGGACGTGGCGCACCGCCGGCTCGTCGAAGGTTGACGAGATCACCTCGCCCTTCACCGAACGCTGCATGTCGGTGACTTCTTCCGGCCGCTCATCGATCAACAGCACGATCAGATAGCATTCGGGATGATTGTGCGTAATCGAATGCGCAATATTTTGCAGCAGCACGGTCTTGCCGGTGCGCGGCGGCGAAACGATCAGTGCGCGCTGTCCTTTGCCGACCGGCGCGACGATGTCGATAACGCGAGCGGAGAGATCCTTCTTGGTCGGGTCCTCGTATTCCATCTTGAGCCACTCGTCCGGATAGAGCGGCGTCAGGTTGTCGAAATTGACTTTGTGGCGTGCTTTCTCAGGATCCTCAAAATTCAGCGAATTGACCTTAAGCAGAGCAAAATAGCGCTCGCCTTCTTTGGGGCTTCGGATGTGACCGTCGATCGTGTCGCCGGTGCGCAGTCCGAAGCGGCGGATTTGCGAAGGCGAAACGTAAATGTCGTCCGGGCCAGGCAGGTAGTTTGCTTCCGGCGATCGCAGAAAGCCGAAGCCATCGGGCAGCACTTCAACGACGCCTTCGCCGACGATGTCAGTTTCGCGCACAGATAGCTGTTTGAGGATGCCGAACATCAGCTCTTGCTTGCGCATGGTCGAGGCGTTCTCGACCTCGAGCTCTTCGGCAAAGGACACAAGCTCCGCCGGAGTCTTGGTCTTGAGTTCTTGCAGTTTCATTTCCCGCATAGAATGTCCTGTGGAAATTTGGGCCAGCGGCAGAATTTAGTGGAGGCGTCGCTGGCGGCAGGAAGTTCGCAGGTCTTTGGGCTGTAAGGGCTTGGGACCCTGGGACCCCGATGCACTGGCGGCTCCAGTTCGCTGGAGCCAAGACGCAACCGCATCCGCCTACGTTGGGTGGGGAGTATCCTGAAGATAAGAAAAGACCGCACTTCAGGCAAGGGCTAAGCCGAATTTCGCCTTAGCAACTCGTTACTGTCAGAACGGTTTCACCACTGCGAGAATGACGATTGCCGCCATCAGAATTGCCGGTACTTCATTGATAATACGATAGAATTTCTGCGAATGCTGGTTGCGGTCGATAGCGAAGTCGCGCACCCATCGTGCGCACCAACCGTGCAGGGCGGAGAGCACAAGCACCAACGCGAATTTGGCCTGTAGCCAACCGGAAGCGAACCACCCGGAGTGCGAATCGGGGCCGTGCCAGGCGAGCCAAAGGCCCAATAGCCAGGTGACGATCATGGCCGGGTTGATGATGACGCGAAGCAGCCGCCGCTCCATCGTCTTGAAGGTTTCCGATTGCACCGAGCCCCTCTCCGCGGCGCAGTGGTAAACGAACAGCCGCGGCAGATAGAGCATTCCCGCCAGCCAGGCGATGACGGCAATGACGTGAAATGCCTTGATCCAATCGTACATGTGCTCGCGCATTCTCAGGTTGAGACGCGGACCCGCGCGACGAGTTGCTCGACATGCGCTATCGGGGTGTCTGGTAGCACGCCGTGGCCGAGATTGAAGATAAACGGTCCAGCCGCGAAGCTTTCCAGTATGCGATCGACAGCGCGATCGAGTGCTTTCCCGCCGACCAAGAGCGCCACTGGATCGAGGTTGCCTTGAATCGGCTTTTGCGTCTGCAGCTGTTCGCGCGCGAATCCAAGATCGATTGTCCAGTCCAGTCCAACGGCATCAACCGGGACTGCAGCGATGTATCGCCGCAATTTGCTGCCGGCGCCGCGCGGAAAGCCGATAATCTTAGCCGCCGGTATCCGCGCTCGGACCGCCGCAGCAATGCGAGCGCAAGGTTCAATACAGCACCTGGCAAATTCGTCACTTGCCACGACTCCTGCCCATGTGTCGAAAATCTGTACGGCATCGACGCCGGCTTCAAATTGCCGGATCAAATAACTAGCCGAAGCCTCGACCAGGATATCGATCAAGACTTTGAACTCGTCCGGATGCCGGTAAGCAAATTCACGGGCTGGAAGCTGATCGGGCGTTCCCGCCCCGGCAATCATGTATGTTGCCAATGTCCATGGCGCCCCACAAAAACCGAGCAATGTGACGTTCCCCGGCAGTTGTTCTTTCACGCGCCCAATCGTTTCATAGACGGGCGCAAGTCGCTCGTGATCGAGTTCGTACCGTAGCTTACGCAAACCATCGGCGCCGCCAAGCGCGTCCAGCCGTGGCCCATCGGCTTGCGTAAACGAAACACGTTGGCCGAGCGCATGCGGAATGACCAAAATATCGGAAAACAAAATTGCAGCATCGAATCCAAAGCGGCGGATCGGTTGCAGTGTTACTTCAGTCGCCAATTTTGGACTGAAGCAAAGATCGAGGAAATTATCGGTCCTCTGACGAAGATCTCGATATTCCGGCAAATATCTTCCGGCTTGCCGCATAAGCCAGATTGGCGGAACGGCTTGCCGTTCGCCGGCCAGAACATCTAACAATGGTTTAGTCACAGATTGTACGTGCCCCCTTCTAATCTCAACTAAATAGATTCTTAGAATCTGTAGTAGTGCTTGAACAGTTGATTAGACTCATAAATTAGCTTGCACAGGCCACGCACGATTTATCCACATATCCCCAGATTGTACCCGCTCGGTCCCTGCACGTGAGCACCGCAAGCACCACGCCGATTTATGACTATTTCTGGGGCCGCTCTTGAGCCGGTATCCACATGTCACCGGTATCGGATTTGCTGCCGCGATTAGAATGCCGGGTGCTCAGCTATGTGGATGGAGCACAGGTTGTTTCGGGTAATCTGCTTGCACCATCGCAAAGGTCGTGGCCTTCTCCCGGGCGATCAACAGCTTATACAGCCGGCTTTAGTGGTTCCATGGCGCAGACGACAGGCTACTTCCATCTCCATCTGATTTCAGATGCCACCGGTGAGACCTTGATCACGGTCGCGCGGGCCGCAGCCGCGCAATATGCCAGGGTGATGCCGGTGGAACACGTGCATCCGCTGGTGCGAACGCAAAAGCAGCTCGATCGGGTCTTGGCCGAGATCGAAGAATCTCCGGGAATCGTGTTGTACACCTTGCTTGAGGAAAACTTGGTGGAACGTCTGGAAGAAAAATGCCGCACTCTAGGCCTGCCCTGTCTGTCGATCTTGGGCCCGGTGCTGCATCTCTTCCAATCGTATCTCGGCTCCGAATCGACGCACAAAGTTGGCGCGCAGCACACGCTCAACGCGGAGTATTTCCGCCGTATTGATGCTCTTAACTACACTATGCTGCACGATGACGGACAGCACGTCGAAGATCTTGAAGAGGCTGACGTAGTGCTGGTCGGGGTTTCACGAACCTCAAAGACTCCGACTTCCATCTATCTGGCCAATCGCGGGGTCAAAACGGCGAATGTCCCATTGGTCCCGGGTGTGCCCTTGCCCGCACGTGTTGAGGCATTGAAACGTCCTTTGGTGGTGGGCCTGTACGCGACTCCCGAGCGAATCGTGCAAATTCGGCAAAACCGGTTGCTCGGGCTCAAAGCGCATCGCGACGACGATCAGTACATCGATCGGCAAGCCGTCGCCGAGGAAGTCGCCGCATCGCGGCGGCTGTGCGCCAAGCACAACTGGCCGCTGATTGATGTGACGCGCCGCTCGATTGAAGAGACCGCTGCGGCAGTGCTTGCGCATCTTGGCGAGCGGCGACGCCATCACGTGTCCTGAGGCGCGCAATGGGGCTATGGCTTGCCGACGCGCCGCTCGTTCTGGCGTCGCAAAGTAGCGCGCGACGGATGCTGCTCA
>CATPBC010000406.1 GCA_955652195.1 uncultured Xanthobacteraceae bacterium
GATTGCGCTCATGACGCCAGCGCCGCGGCCGGCGCGCCGGTCAACTGCAGCGCGCCGCCGGCAAGGCGCACGCGCTGGTGGCGCTGCCATTGCGGCAGCATTTGCGGAAAATCCTCGCGCTGATGGGCGCCGCGGCTTTCGGTCCGTTGCAGCGCCGATTGCGCGACCGCGCGCGCGACGCTGAGCATATTGCGCAGGTCGAACCATTCCAGCCGCTGCAGATCGAAGCCGCCGTTTGCCGCGGGCGGACGTTCGCCGAGTTCGGCCGCGAGCGCGGCAATCTCAGCTATCGCGCGCTCAAGCTTTGTGGCGGTGCGCAACGGCCCGACCTCGTCAGCCATGATCGCTTGCAGCCGTGCGATCATCGCCGCGGTGTTGCGATTGCTCGCGGCATCGCCGATGCCAGCGTCGCCGACGAGATCCAGCGCGGCGCGCGCATCCTCTAGGCGCAATTCGCGCCGCGCGATTTTCTTGGCGTAGTCCCCGGCGCTCCGCCCGGCGCGGCGGCCGAATACCAGAGCTTCGGTGATGGCATTGCCGGACAGGCGATTGGCGCCATTGGCGCCGCCGACCACTTCACCGGCGGCGAACAGGCCGGGCAGTTCGGTTTGCATCGCCGCGTCGGCGACCACGCCGCCCATGTGATAATGCGCGATCGGCGCGACTTCGACCGCCATGCCGGTGAGATCGATATTGTTGGCGGCGAGGCGGTCGATCACCGGACCGAAAGCGGCGCGCAATGCCGCAGCCGAGCAATGTTCGAACGAGAGGTAAGCGCCGCCATGCGGCGAGCCGCGTCCGGCCTCGACCTCCTTGATGATCGCGTAGGTCGCGAGATCGCGGGGCAGCACATATTTGCCGTCCTCGTCAGAGCCATAGCGCGAGGTGAATTCTTCCATACGGCCGTTAAGAAGCCGGCCGCCGAGCTTGTAGCGGAACGGATCCCACATGATCGGATCCATGCCGACGAGCCGCGGCGCCAGATGGCCGATCGGAAAGAACTGCACGAATTCCATGTCGATCAGCGAGGCGCCGGCGCGCAGCGCCAGGGCATAGCCGTCGCCACCCATATTGAGCGAGGCGCTGTTGCGCCGGTACAGCCGCGTCAACCCGCCGGTGGCAAGCACCGTGGCCTTGGCGGCGATTGTCACCGGCGCGCCGCTACTGACATGCCACCCGGCCGCGCCGGTAATTTCGCCGCCGCCGTCGGCGACGAGATCGGCGATGCAGATGTCGCCGGCTTTGCGGATGTCCTTGTTGCGCGCGATCACGGTGCGCAGCGTTTTCGACACCGCCGGTCCGGTATTGATGAAATCGACATAGACGCAGCGCGCCCGGTCGTGACCGGGCGCCGCGGTCGCGGTGATGTGACCGTCCTTGCGCGCCCAGCCGACGCCCCAGGCGTCGAGTTCGTGGATGCAGGCGGGCGCGTCCTGGCATAGAAGCTGCGCCAGCTTTTCGACGCACAGGCCGCGGCCGGCGGCGATGGTGTCGTCGTAATGGTGGCGCGGCGCGTCGGGCACTTCCTCGCCGAGCGCCGCCGCCACCGTCATTTGCGCCATAATGGTCGCGCCACCGCGGCCGATCAGGCTGCGATCGATCATGAAGACGCGCGCGCCGCCGCGTGCCGCTTCGATCGCCGCGTACATGCCGGCCGCGCCGGAGCCGATCACCAGCACATCGGTGTCGATGGCGATGGGTTCAGAAAGCATGCTGGCAAAATAGAGTGCCGCAGGTGCCTGCGAAAGGTATTCGACGGCAAAGCGGCTTTGAGTTCGGTGCCCCCTCCACCGCGCGGAGCTTGTCATCGGGCCGGCCACTTCGGGCCGGACCCGTTGGCGCGGTCCCCCTCCCCCGCTTCGCGGGGGCGGAAGGCATTAAGGCGCTACGCGGGCAGCGGCTTGCCCTTGGTCTCCGGCAAGAACGGCGCGACGCAGAAGCCAAGCACATAGATCGAGGAGATGATCAAGGCGGCATGGCTATAGCCACCGAACTGCACGATCAAGGCGCCGGCGAATAGCGGGCCGAGGAAAGCGATGAAACGCGGCGCGTTGAACGAAAACGCGATGCCGGTCGCCCGCGAGCGGGTCGGGAATAATTCCGGCAGCCAGACCGGCATCCAGGAATATTGCCCGAGTGTGAAGAACGCATTGACCGCGGCCGCAACCAGCAACAGGTTCAGGTCCGTGGTCCACAGGAACAGCACCGGCGTCATCAGCAGCGCCGCCGCAAAATAGAACATCACCACCGGTTTGCGGCCGAAGCGGTCGGCAAGAAAGCCGAGGCTGATATAGCCGAGGATAGCGCCAAAATTATATGCCATGCCGGCATAGCTCGCCCATTGCGGGCCCAGCAGGTTGGCTTTGGCGGCAACCGAAGCGATGTACGGTGGCACCCAGGACGAGATGCCCCACCAGGCGAGCGTCGTCGTCAGCGACATCAGGAAGGCGAGCACGATGCGGCGGCGCGTTTCCGGCTCGGCGAACAGGTCGGCAATGGTGAACCGCGTCAGCGCCTGTTCGTGCGCCGAGAGTGCGGCGCCGCTGTCCTTGCGCGCCCGCGCTTCACGGCGCTGCGTATCGACCCGCTGCCAGGCGTGGGATTCGTCGATCGAGGTCCTGATCCAGACCGTCAGCAACGCCGGCAGAATGCCAATCACGAACATATAGCGCCAAGCGTCCGGCCCTAAGGCGCCGACGAATAGCCAAATGAAGGAAGCGAGGAAGAAGCCGATACCGAGACCGCATTGCATGAGCCCTGCGCCTTTACCGCGCGCCTCGTTGGGCCACAGCTCGGCCATCATCGAGGAGCCGGTGGCCCATTCCGAACCGATGGCAATGCCGACCAAAAAACGTAACAGCGCGAACGAAATCCAGTTGAACGACAGCGCGGTTAACCCGGTGAGGAGCGAATAGGCCAGGATGGCGTAGATCATCGTGCGCTTGCGGCCGATATAGTCGGCGAGAATGCCGCCGCAGAACCCGCCAATGCCCCAGCCGAGCAGCGTGATCGCCACCACGGTGCCAATATAGGCCGGGATCTGCGGATATTGAGCCGGATCGAGCAGCGAGCGCATTGCCGGGCCGACCGTGAGAAACAGCGCATAGGCCTCGTAGCCGTCGAACAGCCAGCCGAGATTGGTGGCGATTAAAGTCCGCCACTGCGTCCTTGTCAGCGCGCGATACCAGGGCAACGCGCCTGCGGCGATGTCCGTCATTTGATCCTCCCCAACCGCCCCTTTTCTCGCGTGCGCGAGCAAATCTCGGGCGGCGCCTCGTTTGTTCTAAAGCTTAACCGAAACTTCCGCGGCGGTCACGGCGCGCCAGAAGACGGGCCAGGAGACGCGTCAGGAGACGGCGCCGCGAATGCGGCACCGAGCCGCGCGGCGAATTGTCGTTCCATCTCCTTGGCTTTGGCGCGCAGCACCGGCTGGCCCAGGCTGCCGAGTTTGCCAGTCAGCGCAGCTTCCACGTCGTAGTCGATCCTGGTCGCGCCGCCCATTTCGGTGAGCCTGGTCAGCGAGGCCGCCGTCAAGCGCCCGACGATGCCAAGCGGTGTGCCCTCGAGCTTGGCTTCGATCTCGCGCGGCTCATCGGCGCGCACGACCTGGACCGTGACTTTGAAGGCAAATTTCATGTAGGCGACTTTGGTCTCGAACGTCGCGGTGTAAGCGTCCGGGCCGGTCTCAGCGAGGTCGCGCACGCCGTCGATGCAGGACGCGAACAGCCGGGCATCGCGCAGCGCTTTAAAGACTTGCGCGCGCGGCACCTGGACCGTGATGGTTCCGGAAAACTTCATGCCAGCGATCGTGCGAACCGCTCAGGCGCGCAGCGCGGTGAGCATGTCCCTAATATATTCGTCCGCGCTGGAAATCACGAGCATCATCGCGTGCGGCCGCAATTGCGCCAGCAGCTTCGACAGCGCCTCGTCGCTCGATCCGGCGGTACCGAGAATGAGCGCGGTGGTCATCACATGCCGGAGGTTGCAGGCCTCGCCGATGATGGCCGCCGCCGCGGCGTTTTCGCCGGCGCTCGCCACCATCACGACCAGATCGGCGGCGGCGATTTCCTCAACCAGGTTTTTGGTTCGCCCGGCGAGATCGTTGAGCCAGCCGCCCAGCGAAAAGCGCGCCGCCGCCGCGGCACCGCCCGCGGCCGCGCCAGCGAAAGCCGAGGCGGTGAGAAACGTCGCGCCCTGCCATGCGTCGCGCGCCAGCTCCTTCACCACACGTTCGCTCGGCGCATCGAGCGCGATCACCTTGACGGCGCGCGGGCGCGAATTTGGCGCGTCGATGCGGAACTTGGCTTCCGCCGCCGAGCTCATCCGGGCCGACTCGCTTTCCATCGCCCATCTCCTGACGCGTCTTGCCCGCGTCCCTTCCACAATATAGCGAACCACGCGTGGTATTTCATTATGCGTGCTGTCTTGTATAAGGGCGGCGCTTCACTTTTATAAACGGCTGAGTTTCGCCGACCGTTCGCCAAGCAAGCCATGACCACTGCAGCAAACTCCACCGCAGCAAACTCCACCGGAGCAAAGCGTCTCGATCTGTGCGCGACTGGCGAGGTCGCACCCGGGACCGCGCTCAAGGTCGAGATCGAGGATCTGGCGCTGGCGGTGTTCAATGTCGATGGCGAATTCTTCGTCACCGACGATTTGTGCACGCACGGCCCAGGATCGCTGTCGGAAGGCTATATCGACGGCGACGTCGTCGAATGCAATTTTCATAATGGGCAATTCAATATCCGCACCGGAGAAGTGGTCTCGCCGCCTTGCATGGTGCCGGCCAAAACCTATCCGGTGACGGTGATCGACGGCCGAGTTACCATCGAAGTTTGACGATCGAAGTGTGACGATCGAAGTGTGACGATCGAGGCCTAAAGTGCCGTTGGGCTCACGCCCATCAAGGCGCGGCAGCGCTTTCGATTCGAACTTTCCCAGTTGACGAAAGCGCGCCGGCGCGGCTTGTTGCTGACAACATGCGCGCCACATTGCACGCCAAAGTCGCGCGCCAAAATTGCACGCCAAGCTGCCTGGAGGATCGCCCCAATGACGAGAAACAAGCCGCCGTTTCGCGCCGACGTTGTCGGCAGCCTGTTGCGGACTGTGCCGCTGAAGGAGGCGCGGGCGAAGCGGGAGAAAGGCGAGATCGGCGCGGCGCAGCTCAACGAGATCGAAGACCGCGAGATCGAAACGATCATCAGGAAACAACAGGAGGTCGGTCTCAAGCTTGCGACCGATGGCGAGTTCCGCCGTTCGTGGTGGCATTTCGACTTCTACGGCATGCTCGATGGCGTCGAGATCTACGAGCTCGATCACGGCATCCAGTTCCAGGGCGTGCAAACCAAGCCGCGCAGCATTCGCATCCACAGCAAGCTTGGCTTCTCGCACCATCCGATGATCGATCATTTCAAATTTCTCAAAGCCCACGCCCGCGTGATGCCAAAAATGTGCATCCCGAGCCCGGCGACGATGCATTTCCGTCTGGAGCCGAACGCGGTCACCGCCAAGGAATATAAAGACCGCGATGCGATATTCGACGATCTGGCCAACACCTATCGCCAGGCGATCCGCGGCTTCTACGACGCCGGCTGCCGCTATCTGCAGTTCGACGACACCGCCTGGGCCTATTTGTGCTCGCAGGTCGAGCTGAAAAAGGCGCGCGAGCGCGGGCTCAACGCCGACCGCCTGCAACAGGACTATGCGCGCGTCATAAACGGCGCGCTGCAAGGCAAGCCGGCCGACATGGTGATCACCACGCACGTCTGCCGCGGCAATTTCCGCTCGACCTGGATTGCCGAGGGCGGCTACGAACCGGTCGCCGAGACGATGCTCGCGAAGCTGCATTACGACGGCTACTTCCTCGAATACGACACCGCGCGCGCCGGCGGGTTTGAGCCGCTGCGGTTCTTGCCCAAGGGCAACAAGATTGTCGTGCTCGGCCTCGTCACCACAAAAACCGGCACGCTTGAAAAGAAAGACGACGTCAAGCGCCGCATCGAGGAGGCAACCAAGTTTGCTCCGTTCGAGCAGCTCTGCCTGTCGCCGCAATGCGGTTTTGCTTCGACCGAGGAAGGCAATGTACTCGCTGAAGACGAACAATGGGCGAAGCTGCGGATGATCGTCGAATTGGCCGACGAGGTATGGGGGTGAATGGCCGCGGCCGGATTATATAATCTTGCGGCTCAGTCTCTTATGCAGATGCACCATAAAGGCCATCGCGAACAGCGGCGTCGCCAGGTTGACGATCGGGATCGACACGAACGCGGCGATGAACAGGCCGCCGACATAGACCACGGCGGCGTTGCGCCGGCGCAGCGCCTTGGCCTCGGCGCGCGGCCGCAAGCGCATGGCGGCGAGCTCGAAATATTCGCGGCCGAGGATATAGGCAGTGGCCAGGAAAAAGATGACCGCGCCGAAGCCGGCGAAGAGCAAAAGCGGCGCGGCGCACAAGTAAATCACCAAAGCGAGCAAAGCCGTTTTTAAACCTTCCCAGATCGCCAGCCACAGCGGCACGGCCTTGCCCGGCGGATCGGCAGGATAATGCTCGCGCTCGACCTGCTGCCCGATCTGGTCGGCGAAGAAACTGCCGACAATCGCCGTAACCGCCGGCATCAGCATGATGCTGCCGACAATGATGCCGAGCCCGGCGGCAATCGAGAGTAGCCAAGCCAGCGCATTAGCCGGCATATGCGCTTGAGCACCTAACGTCTGCTCGACCGACGCGCTGCCGGCGCCGACGAGGTGCACAATCAGCCGTTCCACCGCGATGCCGACGACGACGATCAGCGCCAGCGCAAGGCCGATGGTTTTCCAAAGCACCGCGCGCAGCGGCGGCGAGAACAATTGCGTGATCGCCTTGGTCGCATCGTCGAGCATGTCTTCACGTCATTGCCGCCGGTCGGTGCGTAGATCAAGCGAAAGATTTGCCCCCCGCCCACGCTTGGGGCAATGTTACGCGGTCGTTGGGGCGAAGCGACGAAATCGGGACGACGAAGATCGGAATCGGGCCGTAAGGCGTTGTGTAAAGCATGCCGTCTCTGAGCCGTCGTTCGCTGCTCATGGCCTCGGCCGCGTTCGCCGCGCGTCCAGCCCTCGCCGCAGTCACGCCATCTGGCGGTCCGCTCGATGTGGTCATTATCGGCGCCGGGGCGGCTGGAATCGCCGCCGCGCGGCGCCTCGCCGCCGCCGGCCGGCGCTACCTCGTGATCGAGGCGACCGATCATGTTGGCGGACGCTGCGTCACCGACATGACAAGCTTCGGCGTGCCGTTCGATCGCGGCGCGCGTTGGATTTATCTGCCCGATTCAAATCCGCTGATCAAAATCGCGCCGCGGCGCGGCGACATTTATTCTGCGTCGCTCAGTCGTAAAGTGCGGATCGGCCGGCGCTACGCGCGCGAGGGCGAGCTTGAGGATTTTCTCTCGGCGCAGGTCCGCGCCACGCGCGCCGTCGACGATGCGGCGCGCAAGGCCGACATTGCCTGCGCGCAGGCGATGCCCGCTGATCTCGGCGACTGGCGGGCGACCGTGGAATTCGTGCTCGGCCCATACAACTACGGCAAGGATCTGGCGCAGCTGTCGTCTTTCGATTTCGCCAAGGCCGCCGAGCGCCGCAGCGCGGCGTTCTGCAAGCCAGGTTTCGGCGCGTTGCTTGCCGCGCTAGCGCAGGGGCTTGCGATCCAGCTTTCGACGCCGGCGACTTCGATCGATACCCGGCGTGCCCTGACGGTAGAAACCGCCAAGGGCAGCATCATCGCAACGGTCGCAATCGTCACGGTGCCGACCAATGTTATCGCCTCGGGCGGCCTCAAATTCGTTCCCGACCTGGCCCGTCGCATCGATCCGTTCGCCCGCCTGCCGCTTGGCAGCTATGACCGCATCGCGCTCGAACTTGTCGGCAACCCATTGGGCCTGGAAAGCGACGATCTGGTCTTCGAAAAATCGAACAACACGCATACCGCCGCGATCCTCGCCAATGTCGGCGCTACGCCACTGTGCTTCGTCGATGTGGCCGGCACATTCGGCCGCGATCTCGCCGAGCAAGGCCAAGCCGCGATGATCGACTTTGCCGCCGAATGGCTGTCAGGGCTGTACGGCGCCGATGTGAAGAAATCGATCGGCCGCAAATACGCGACACGCTGGAACGCCGAACCTTATGCGCTGGGCGCTTGGTCGGCCACCGTGCCAGGCAGTCAATCGGTGCGGCGGCAGTTACTGGATCGCATCGCCGATGACGTCTGGTATGCCGGTGAGGCGGCGCATGAGACGTTGTGGGGTACGGTCGGCGGCGCTTGGGAATCCGGCGAGCGCGCCGCCGACGCCGTGCTGCGCCGGCTCGGCCCGGTGAAAGCGCCCGCCCCCGCCGCGGCGGAAAGCGAAGCCAAGCCGAAACACAAAGCAAAACCCGCCCAGGCCGAGCGCCGCGTGCCGCGTTACGAAGCCGCACCACGGACTTACGAGGGCACGCCGCGCATTATGCGCGAGGAACGCTAATTCACGCCCGCAGCACGCCGCCGGTGCGTTTGCCGACTTCGGCGACGATCTTGGCGGCCAGCACTTCGATCTCGGCATCGGTCATGGTCTTGTCTCGCGGCTGCAGCGTGACCGCAATCGCGATCGATTTCTTGCCTGGCGCGATACCCTCGCCCTCGTAAACGTCGAACACCGTGACGCCGGCAATGAGCTTGCGGTCGGCCGATTGGGCCGCGCGCACGACATCGGCGGCTTTGACGTCGTGCTCGACGACGAAAGCAAAATCGCGCTCGACCGACTGGAACGGTGAAAGATCGAGCGCCGGCTTGGCGCGCGTGCCGCGCGCTTTCGGCTCGGGAATCCGTTCCAAAATGACTTCGAAGGCGACCAGCGGCCCTTCGGCATCGAGCGCCTCGAGCGCGCGCGGATGCAATTCACCGAAATGGCCGAGCACATTCTGCGGCCCGATTTGGATTGTGCCGGAGCGCCCGGGATGAAACCAGGCCGGGCCGCCGGACACGGTTTGCAGTGCTTGCGCCTGGGCGCCGGCAGCGGCGAGCACCGCCAGCGCGTCGGCTTTGACGTCGAACGCATCAACTTCGCCGTCGCGCTTGGTCCAATGGCGGCCGATGCCGGACGGCCTGGCCAAAGCGCGGCGCACGCCGGCTGCCGCAATGAGCTGATCTTCCGGCCGATCGCCGCGAAAAATTTGTCCCACTTCGAACAAAGCGGTGTCCGGAAATCCGCGGTCGGCATTTTTTTGCGCAGCCGCCACGAGACCGGGGATCAGGCTCGGCCGCATTTCGGAAAGATCGGCGGCAATCGGATTCGCAAGCGCCAGCTCCGGCTTGCCGCCGCCGAACAGTTCGGCCTGCTTTTTGCTAATAAACGACCAGGTCACCGCTTCGACCAAATTGCGCGCGGCGAGCGCCCGCTTTGCTTTGCGGGTGCGAACCTGGATCGCCGTGAGCACCGGTTTGCGCGGGGCTTCGCCGCGATCGAACGGCACCGACGGCACGCGGTCGACGCCGACGATCCGCACCACCTCTTCGACGAGGTCGGCTTTGTCCGCCACGTCGGCGCGCCATGATGGCACCGTGACTTTGACGCGCTCGCGCTTACGTTCGCTTTCGCCTTGGGCCACTTTGAAGCCGAGATTTTCGAATATCCGGCGCGCGTCCGTGAGCGGCACTGCGAGACCGGTCAGCCGCTCGGTTTCTGCAACGGGGAAATCGATCGCGCGCACGGGCGCCGCCGCGCTGCCGGCCACCGTGACATCTGATGGTGTGCCGCCGCACAGATCCAGCACCATGCGCGTCGCCATTTCGAGACCCGGCGACATGAAGGC
>CATPBC010000407.1 GCA_955652195.1 uncultured Xanthobacteraceae bacterium
AATTGGCCGAACGCACCGAGAGTTCGAGCTCGTCCACCTTCTTGAGGAACGCGGGATTGAAGGCGAGATCGGGGATCGCCTCGTGCGCGGTTTCGCGCTTGGGCTCTTCGAAATTGACGAACACGTTGAGCTGATCCTGCAAGATGCGCGCCGCATAGGCGAGCGAGTCCTCTGGGCTCACCGCACCGTTGGTCTCGATCGACAGTGTCAGCTTGTCGTAATCGAGGATCTGGCCCTCGCGCGTGTTCTCAACTTTGTACGAAACCTTGCGCACCGGCGAATACAGGCTGTCGACCGGAATGAGTCCGATCGGCGCGTCCTCCGGGCGATTGCGCTCGGCCGGCACGTAGCCCTTGCCGGTGTTCACCGTGAACTCCATCCGGATCTCGGCGCCCTCGTCGAGCGTGCACAGCACGAGCTCGGGATTGAGCACGACGATGTCGCCGACGGTCTGGATGTCGGAGGCGGTCACCGTGCCGGGACCCTGCTTCTTCACCACCATGCGCTTTGGCCCATCGCCCTGCATCTTGATGGCGATGTCCTTGATGTTGAGCACGATGTCGGTGACATCCTCGCGCACGCCGGCGATCGAGGAAAACTCGTGCAGCACACCGTCGATATGCACCGATTGAACGGCGGCGCCCTGCAATGAGGACAGCAGAATGCGCCGCAGCGCATTACCGAGCGTTACGCCGAAGCCGCGTTCGAGCGGCTCGGCCACCACGGTCGCCGAACGCCGGGAGTCGGCACCGACGCTGACCTGCAATTTATTGGGCCTGATCAGTTCCTGCCAATTCTTCTGGATTGTCACGTTGTCACCCGTCGCGTTGCGCGGCGTGATCGGCGCGCGCACCCCACTCCGCTCCGTGGGGTCAAAATTGGGTTCAAGGTCGAGCGGCGGCAGATGTTCCATTTGTTGCATCGGCCGGATGTCCTATACACGCCGCCGCTTACGCGGGCGGCAGCCATTGTGGGGAATCGGGGTCACGTCGCGGATTGAGGTGATTGTGAAGCCGGCCGCCTGCAAGGAGCGCAGCGCCGACTCCCGGCCCGAGCCCGGACCGGCTACCTCGACTTCAAGCGTCCTCATGCCATGCTCTTGCGCTTTCTTCGCCGCATCCTCGGCGGCAACCTGCGCCGCATAGGGCGTCGATTTGCGCGAGCCTTTGAAACCCATAGTCCCCGACGACGACCAAGCAATCGTGTTGCCTTGCACGTCGGTGATCGTGATCATCGTGTTGTTGAACGACGCGTTCACATGCGCGACGCCAGAGGCGATGTTCTTGCGTTCGCGCCGGCGGACGCGCGTGGCTTCCTTACCCATTCTCACCCTTTCGCGGATCGGAGCCGGTTGCTCCGCTGCCGTCATACTGTCGCTGTGTCACGCGCTATTTCTTCTTGCCGGCAATGGCTTTGGCGGGACCTTTGCGGGTCCGCGCATTGGTATGGGTGCGTTGACCGCGCACCGGCAGACCGCGCCGGTGGCGCAAGCCCCTGTAGCAGCCGAGATCCATCAGCCGCTTGATGTTCATGGCGACTTCGCGCCGCAGATCGCCCTCGACCATGTAGTCGCGGTCGATCATTTCGCGCAGTTGCAAGACTTCCTGGTCGGTCAGTTGCGACACTCGGCGTGACTCGGGGATAGAGACTTTCCCCAGGATTTCGTGCGCCTTGGCGCCGCCGATGCCGTAAATGTACTGCAGCGCGATCACGATGCGCTTGTTGGTCGGCAGGTTGACGCCAGCGATGCGAGCCAAGTCAGCTACTCCTTGCGGCGGCCAGACCGCACCAGACCCGGAGGTCCCGGCCGCTGTTCATCGGTTCCAATGTTGCCTGAGAAAGGCCACAAACGTAAAAAGCCAAAGCCAACGGCGCCATTGCCTTTGCGGCCCGGCATCGCTGCTCAATCTCCGACTGGATATTTGAGACTTATTAATGGATTTCCCGGCGTTTCGTCAACCTCCGCTAGCGGTTTCGTGTACAAAAACCGGCTAGGACCGATCCGGCCCCTCTTGCTGGCCTTGGCGGCCCTCCCGGCCGTTCTTAGCTGACCGCCAAGCCGCGTTGGGGCAGCCTCCGGGAGCGACTTTTTTCCTAATCTTGCCTCTATACCGCTGCCGTTCCCCGCTGCCCCTCGCCGCCTTTTGCCTGCCGCTTGCCCCCGGGCCCGGACCCCCCGGTTCCGCCAGCGCTACTAATACGAGCGCCCCGCTTCGCCTTATGCAGCCTTACGGGCTGACCTGCTGGCCCTTTTTTTGAGCTGCCCGACCTGCCGCCGCTGTCAGCACCTTGTCGATCGCTGCTGTGACCTCTTCAATCGGCGCCATGCCGTTGACGGTGCGCAGGACACGTTTGCGGTCGTAATAGTCGATCAGCGGCGCAGTTTGCTCCCTGTAGGCTTGCAGCCTTATGTGCAGTACTTCGGGATTGTCGTCGTCGCGCAACGGCTCGCCTTTCATCCTCATTTCGAGAATGCGACTCTCGATCCGCTTGATCAGCGCCGCTTCGTCGACGCGAAGCTCGATCACCGCATCGAGCGCCAAGCCTTTGCCCGCCAGCATGCGATCGAGCGCGGCCGCTTGCGGAACGGTGCGCGGGAAGCCGTCCAGGATAAAACCTTTGTGCGCGTCCGGCTCGGCGATGCGCTGTCCGACGAGGTCGACGACCAAGTTATCAGGCGCAAGACGCCCGTGCGCGATGATGTCCTGGACTTTGCGACCGATCGGGGTGGCGCTTTTGACCGCTTCGCGCAGCATGTCGCCGGTCGAAAGCTGAACAATTCCGTATTTGGCGGCGAGACGCTGGCCTTGTGTTCCTTTGCCAGCCCCCGGCGGGCCGAGCAGGATCAATCTCATCTGCGGCGCCCTCGCAGCTTCGACCTTTTGATCAAACCCTCATATTGGTGCGCCAACAGATAGCCTTGCACCTGCGCGACCGTATCCATGGTTACGCTCACGACGATGAGCAGCGACGTGCCGCCGAAATAGAACGGCACCGCGGCGTAGGAAATCAACATTTCCGGGAACAGACAAACCACCGCCAGATAGGCGGCGCCGATCACGGTGATCCGTGACAACACGTAGTCGATGTACTCGGCAGTCCGCTCGCCGGGCCGTATGCCCGGAATAAACCCGCCGTGTTTTTTCAGGTTATCGGCGGTCTCGGTCGGGTTGAACACGATGGCGGTGTAGAAGAATGCGAAGAACACGATCAGCCCGACATAGAGCAGCAGGAACAGCGGCCGGCCGTGCGAAAGCTGGGTTGTAATCGTGGTCAGCCATCCCGGCCCCTGGCCGGAGGTGAAATTGGCAACCGTCGCCGGCAATAACAGCAGCGACGAGGCGAAGATCGGCGGAATGACACCCGAAGTGTTGAGCTTGAGCGGCAGGTGCGAAGATTGGCTTTCGAACATGCGATTGCCGACCTGACGCTTGGGATATTGGATCAACAGGCGACGCTGCGCCCGCTCCATGAACACGATAAACGTGATCACCGCGACCGCCATCACCAGCACGATGAGGATGAGCCCAGTCGAGAGCGCGCCCTGGCGGCCGAGTTCGAGCGTGCCGGCGATTGCCGAGGGCAATTGCGCGACAATGCCCGACATGATGATCAGCGAGGTGCCATTGCCGATGCCGCGCTGGGTAATCTGCTCGCCGAGCCACATCAAAAAAATCGTACCGCCGGTGAGCGTAATGACCGTCGAGATAATAAAAAACAGGCCGGGATCGCTGACCACGCGCCCACCAGCGCCCTCGAGCCCGATCGCTATCCCGTAGGCCTGGAACGCAGCCAGCACCACGGTGAGATAGCGCGTGTATTGATTGATCATCTTGCGCCCTGCCTCACCCTCTTTCTTGAGCTGTTCGAGGGTGGGCGACACCGTCGTCATCAATTGAATGATGATCGAGGCGGAGATGTACGGCATGATGTTGAGCGCGAAGATCGCCATGCGGTGGATACCGCCGCCGGCGAACATATTGAACATTCCCAGAATGCCGCCGGCTTGGGATTGGAAAATCTGATCCCAGGCGGCTGGATCGATGCCGGGCAACGGGATGTAGGTGCCGAGCCGATAGACCAGTAGCGCGCCGAGCGTGAACCAAATGCGCTTTTTGAGTTCTTCGGCCTTGGCCAGCGCCGAAAAGTTGAGATTGGCTGCCAGTTGTTCCGCTGCAGAGACCATCGGCCGCTCCGAACCCCTTCACTCGTCATAGCCGACCTTGATCCGGCCAGCCGTGTCTTTGTCGACAGCTATAAGCCGTGGATGCCCGGCACAAGGTCTACACTTGGGCTGGCCAAAGGCCGGTCCCGAGTGCCGGGCATGACGACTGCCATCAGGCCGCTTGCTCGCTCGCCTGCGGCTTCGGTGCAAGAATTTCGACTGTGCCGCCGGCCTTTTCGACCGCGGCAACTGCGGATTTCGAGGCACCGTAAACCGAAACTGCAAGCTTGGTTTTGATCTCGCCAGCGCCGAGCAGCTTTACGCCATCTTTGGCGCGGCGAATGATCCCCGCTTTGACCAGCGCCGCCGCATCGATCTTTGCCGCGGCATCGAGCGTGCCGGCGTCGATCGCCGCCTGAACGCGGCCGAGATTCACCTCGTTGAGCTTGCGCGCGAACATGGTGTTTTTGAAGCCGCGCTTCGGCAAGCGCCGATGCAGCGGCATCTGGCCGCCCTCGAACCCTTTGATACGCACACCGGAACGCGCGGTCTGACCTTTGCCGCCGCGCCCGCCAGTCTTGCCCGTTCCGGAACCGATGCCGCGGCCGATGCGCTTGCGCACCTTGCGGGCGCCGGGCCGGCCGGCGAGTTCGTGAAGCTTCATTGTCTCGTTCCTTCCCTTTTACCGTCATCCTGAGGTGCGAACCGCGCAAGCGGTGAGCCTCGAAGGGTGCCGGCCTGGACCCTTTGAGGCCCGCGCCGATGCGCGGGCGCCTCAGGGTGACGAATGCTCTATTTCTCCACCACTTCAATGAGATGGGCGACCTTGGCAATCATGCCGCGCGTCTGCGGCGTATCGACCAGTTCGGCGACGCGGCCGATCTTGTTGAGCTTGAGCCCGACCAGCGTTTGACGCTGGCTGAAATGACGCCGCATCGGACTGCCGGTCTGGCGAACCTTGACGGTTTTGCCGCTGTTCTTGCCGCTGGGCTTTTCGGCGCTCATCGCATGCTCCAGGTTTAATCGGCGGGTGCTTCGGCATCGACGTCGCGCCGGCGCGCCTGCAGCGTCGAGACCTTGACGTTGCGGCGCGCGGCAACCGAGCGCGGCGAATCCTGGCGCTTGAGTGCGTCGAAAGTGGCGCGCACGACATTATATGGATTGGACGTGCCAATCGACTTCGCCACCACGTCCTGCATCCCGAGCGTTTCGAAGACGGCACGCATCGGGCCGCCGGCAATGATACCGGTGCCCGGCGGTGCGGCGCGCAGATAGACCCGGCCGGCGCCGTGCCGACCGGCGACGTCATGATGCAGCGTGCGGCCCTCGCGCAACGGCACGCGGGTGAGCCCGCGCTTGGCGGCATCGGTCGCCTTGCGGATCGCCTCCGGCACTTCACGCGCCTTGCCGTGGCCGAAGCCGACGCGGCCCTTCTGATCGCCGACCACGACCAGCGCGGCAAAGCCGAAACGCCGGCCGCCCTTGACGACCTTGGCGACGCGGTTGATGTGCACGAGCTTGTCGACGAACTCGCTGTCGCGCTCTTCGTTTCTTCGATCGCGGGGTTCACGCGCCATATTGCTCAACCATGTTGCTTTACCATTTTGTTCAACCGTTCCGTTCTGACATCCGTCCTCAAAAATTCAGTCCGCCTTCGCGCGCAGCCTCGGCGAGCGCCTTGACGCGGCCGTGATAAAGATAAGCGCCGCGATCGAACACCACGTCGGTGACGCCCTTCTCCTTGGCGCGCTCCGCGATCAGCTTGCCGACAGTTTTGGCTGCGTCGATACTGGCCCCGGTCTTGATGCTTTCGCGTGTGGCTTTTTCGATCGATGAAGCCGACGCCAGCGTAACGCCGCGATCGTCATCGATCACCTGCGCGTAAATGTGTTTCGACGAGCGGTACACGGAGAGCCGCTTGCGATCGCCTGCAGCGTGGCGCAGCACGCCGCGCACCCGGCCCCGCCGCCGCATGATCCTGTCGCTGAGCTTGGTCATCGCGCGGCTCCGTTACTTCTTCTTGCCTTCCTTGCGGAAGATTCGCTCGCCGGCATATTTGATCCCCTTGCCCTTGTAAGGCTCCGGCGGCCGGTATTCGCGGATCTCGGCCGCGACCTGGCCGACCTTCTGCCGATCGCTGCCCGTAACAATGATCTCGACCGGCCGCGGCGTAGCGATAGTGATGCCTTCCGGGATCGGATAGACGATGTCGTGGCTATAGCCGAGCGCGAGCTGCAAATTCTTGCCTTGCACCGCGGCGCGATAGCCGACGCCGCTGATTTCCAGGCGCTGCTCGAAACCCTTGGTGACGCCCGAGATGAGATTGGCGACCAGCGTGCGCGAGGTGCCCCATTGCGCGCGCGCGCGCTTGGTCTCGGCGCGCGGCTCGATCTTGATCTGGCCGCCGTCGAGCTTGACCGTGACATCGTCGTGCAACGCCGCTTGCAGCGCGCCTTTCGGCCCTTTGACCTTGACGGTCTGGCCCTCGACGTTGGCGGTTACGCCCGAAGGCACCGCGATGGCTCTTTTGCCGATACGGGACATCAGAACACCGTACAAAGTATCTCGCCGCCAACATTGGCGTCACGCGCGTCGTGATCGGCCATAACGCCCTTGGGCGTCGACACGATGGTGACGCCGAGTCCGTTATTGATGCGCGGCATACTCTTCACCGAGGTGTAGACGCGCCGGCCGGGCTTGGACACCCGTTCGATTTCACGGATCACCGGTTCGCCGTCGAAATATTTCAGCTCGATCTCGATTTCCGAGCGGCCCTCGCGCTGCACCACGGCATAGCCGCGGATATAGCCTTCGCTCTTGAGCACATCGAGCACGCTTTCGCGCAGCCGCGAGCCGGGCGAAGTGACCTTCGACTTGTTGCGCATCTGCGCATTGCGAATGCGAGACAACAGATCGCCGAGCGGATCATTCATCGAAGCCTCCTTACCAGCTCGACTTCAACAAGCCGGGAATGAGCCCCTTCGAGCCGAGCTCGCGCAGCGCAATCCGCGACAATCTGTGCTTGCGATAAAAGCCGCGCGGCCGGCCGGTCAGCTCGCAGCGATTGCGAATCCGCGTTGCCGACGAATTGCGCGGCAATTCGGCGAGCTTAAGAGTGGCGGCAAAGCGCTCCTCCACCGGCTTTGATTTGTCGCGAGCGATCGCCTTGAGCCGCGCCCGGCGCCCGGAATATTTCTTGGCCATCCGGCGGCGCCGGTTGTTCTTCTCGATTGAACTCTTCTTCGCCATTGCTTCTCCTTAATGTCCCGCGTCTGAAGCTTTCTGCAAGCCTCACTGCCGGAACGGAAAATTGAACGCCGTCAATAAGGCGCGCGCCTCGTCGTCGTTACGCGCCGTAGTGCAAACCGTGATGTCCATGCCCCAGACATCGGCCGCTTTGTCGTAGTCGATCTCGGGAAACACGATATGCTCCTTGATGCCGAGCGTGTAATTGCCCCGGCCGTCAAAGCTCTTTGGACTAAGGCCGCGGAAGTCGCGCATCCGCGGCAAGGCAATATTGATGAGCCGGTCGAGAAACTCATACATGCGCGCTTTGCGCAGCGTCACCTTGCAGCCGATAGCCTGGCCGGTGCGCACCTTATAGGTCGCGATCGACTTGCGCGCTTTGGTGACCACGGCCTTTTGCCCGGCGATCAGGGCGAGATCGGCCGCGGCGCTGTCGACCTTCTTACGGTCGGCTACGCCCTCGCCAATGCCCATATTGATGACGATCTTGTCGAGCCGCGGCACTTGATAGCGGTTCTTGTGACCGAGCTGCTCGGCGAGCGTGCCGCGGATCGCCTCGTCGAACTGCACTTTCAGCCGCGCCGGGACGCGCGGCTCGGGCTCGCGCGGCGCCGTTTTGTCAGTCTTCTCAGCCTTGTCCGGCTTCGCGGGCTTGGCGGCCTTGTCGCCTTTCTCGGCCTTTTCGGGCCTTTTGTCGGGCTTGTCGCCGCGCTCGGCCTTGTCCGCCCTGACCGGCTTGCCGCCATCGGCCGGACGCTGCGCGCGCCCGTGCTGCTCCGGCGTCTGTTCCGGCCGCTTGGCCTGCTTCTCGTCGGTATCAGCCATCGATCTCAACTCCCGAACGCTTGGCGAAGCGCACTTTCTTGCGGTCGTCGCTCTTGCCGACGAGTTTGAATCCGACACGCGTCGGCTTGCCGTCCTTGGGATCGGCGAGCGCCACGTTGGAGACGTGGATTGACGCCTCCTTGGAAACGATGCCGCCTTCCTGCGCGGCAGTCTGGCGCTGGTGCCGCTTGACCATGTTGACGCCGCGGACCAGCACGCGGCCGTCCTCGCGGCGCATTTCGATCACCTCGCCGGTGCGGCCTTTGTCGCGGCCCGCGATCACGATCACCGTGTCGCCTTTCTTAATTTTCGCCGCCATCACAGCACCTCTGGCGCGAGCGAAATGATCTTCATGTGGTTCTTGGCCCGCAGCTCGCGCGGGACCGGTCCGAAAATGCGCGTGCCGACCGGCTCCATTTGCGGAGTGATCAGCACCGCGGCGTTGCGGTCGAACCGGATGACCGAACCGTCGGGGCGCTTGATATCCTTGGCAATCCGCACGATCACCGCTTTCATCACGTCGCCCTTTTTGACGCGGCCGCGCGGTATAGCCTCTTTCACAGACACGACGATCACGTCGCCGATCGTGGCGTATTTGCGCTTGGAGCCGCCGAGCACTTTGATGCACATGACGCGCCGCGCGCCGGAATTGTCCGCCACGTCGAGATTGGTCTGCATCTGGATCATGGCGACGTCTGCCTCTTCTCGCCGCGCACCACCGCCCAGCGCTTGAGCTTGGAAATCGGGCGATGCTCTTCGATCCACACGATGTCGCCGACCTTGAACTCGTTCTTCTCGTCGTGCGCGTAATACTTCTTCGTATGGCGTACGGTCTTTTTGAACAACGGATGCGTGTAGCGGCGCTCGACGCGCACCACCAGCGTCTTTTTCTGTTTGTCGCTCACCACGACGCCTTGGAGCGTTCGCTTCGGCATATCGGTTTCCCTTAACTCTTGGCCGCGGCCGTTTTGGCCGGCCTCGACTTGGCCCGGCTCGACTTGGCCCGGCTCGACTTGGCCCGGCTCGACTTGGCCGGCCTCGACTTGGCCGGCCTCGACTTGGCCGAACCGGCCTCGGTCGAGCTGGATTTCGCCGGGCCTGATTTCGCCGAACCCTGGTGCTTTGAGCGCGCAACCGTCTTCAATCGCGCAATGTCGCGGCGTACTTCGCGGACGCGGGCGGTGTTTTCCAACTGCCCGCTGGCGCGCTGGAATCGCAGGTTGAAATGCTCCTTCTTGAGCTTGAGCACCTCATCGTCGATCTGATCGATCGTCATCGCTCTAATATCGGCGGGCTTCATGGCGGCTACTCGCTGATACGCTCGACGAAACGCGTCTTGACCGGCAATTTGGCGGCGGCGAGCGCCAGCGCCTCCTTGGCGACATCGATCGAGACGCCGTCGACTTCGAACAGGATGCGGCCGGGCTTGACGCGAGCCACCCACAGTTCCGGGTTGCCCTTGCCCGAACCCATACGCACTTCGAGCGGCTTCTTTGACACCGGCACATCGGGAAACATCCGAATCCAAACTCGCCCCGACCGCTTCATATGGCGGGTGAGCGCGCGACGCGCCGCCTCGATTTGCCGCGCGGTGATGCGCTCGGGCTCGACCGCTTTAAGGCCATATTGGCCGAAGGCCAGATCCACGGCGCTCGAGGCGAGGCCGTGGATTCGCCCCTTGTGCGCCTTGCGGAATTTGGTTCGCATCGGTTGCAGCATGGCTGATGCCCTTTCACATCGGCTCGGTTAGGCCGCGTCTCGCCGCGGCCGGCCGGCTTCGACTTCGGCCATGCGCTTATCCTGCGCCATCGGATCGTGCTCCATGATCTCGCCTTTGAAGATCCACACTTTGACGCCGCAGGTGCCATAGGTGGTGAACGCGGTGGCGACGCCGTAATCGACGTCGGCGCGCAGCGTATGTAGCGGCACGCGGCCCTCGCGATACCATTCCATGCGCGCGATTTCCGCGCCGCCGAGCCGGCCCGAGCAATTGATGCGGATGCCGCCGGCGCCAAGCCGCATCGCCGATTGCACGGCGCGCTTCATCGCGCGACGGAAAGCGACCCGGCGCTCCAGCTGCTGGGCGATGGATTCGGCAACGAGCTGAGCGTCAAGCTCGGGCTTGCGAATCTCGACGATGTTGATGACGACGTCGCTGTCGGTGAGCGCGGCAACTTTCCGTCGCAGCTTCTCGATGTCTGCGCCTTTCTTGCCGATCACCACGCCGGGCCGCGCCGAATGGATCGTGACGCGGCATTTCTTGTGTGGACGCTCGATCACGATCTTGGACACGGCGGCCTGCTTTAACTCCGCCATCAGCGCTTTGCGGATTTTCATATCCTCATGCAGCAGCGCGCCATAGCTGGCTTTGCCGGCATACCAGCGCGAATCCCAGGTGCGGTTGATGCCGAGACGAAGCCCGATCGGATTGACCTTCTGACCCATAATGCTCTCCTCGCCGCCGCTTTACGCCTGCGCCTCGACTTCGCGCACCACGATGGTGAGGTTCGCGAACGGCTTGAGAATCGCGCCAACGCGGCCGCGTGCGCGTATCTCATGCCGCTTGATTACCAGCGCCTTGCCGACATGGGCCTCGGCGACGACGAGATCGTCGACATCGAGGTCATGGTTGTTCTCGGCATTGGCGATCGCCGATTCCAGACATTTGCGCACATCGCGCGCGATGCGCTTGCGCGAGAATTCGAGATCGGCGAGCGCGGTCGAAACCTTCTTGCCGCGGATAAGCTGAGCCAGCAGATTGAGCTTCTGCGGGCTGACGCGCAGCATGCGGGCGACCGCCTTCGCTTCGGTGTCGGACAGCGCGCGCTCGCGCTTTTTCTTACTCATCGACGTTCTCTCACCCTCACGATGTCCCGCCACTCGGCGCCGCGGGGGCCGGCGCCGCGCCTTCGGCCGGAGCGGCTCCCGGCGCGCCGGGTGCGCCCGGCATGGCGGCGCGCTTGGCCTTGCGATCCGAGGAATGGCCATAGAACGAACGGGTCGGCGAGAACTCACCGAACTTGTGGCCGACCATTTCCTCGGTGACGATCACTGGGACGTGCTTCTGGCCATTATAGACGCCGAATGTCAGGCCGACGAATTGCGGCAGAATGGTCGAGCGCCGCGACCAGATGCGGATCATCTCGTGACGCCCGGACGAGCGCGCGGCATCCGCCTTCTTCAGCAGATAACCGTCGACAAACGGACCCTTCCAGACCGAACGCGCCATGCTGTCTCCTACTTCTGCTTGCGCGCGTGACGGCTCGCCATAATGAACTTCGCCGTACGCTTGTTCTTGCGCGTCTTCATTCCCTTGGTCGGCTTGCCCCATGGCGAGACCGGATGACGGCCGCCGCGGGTGCGCCCACCAAGCGGATGATCGACCGGATTCATGGCCTCGCCGCGGACGTGGCCGCGCCAACCCATCCAGCGTGTCCGCCCGGCTTTGCCGATCGACACATTCATGTTGTCGGGGTTGGACACCGCGCCGATGGTGGCGATGCAGCGGCCGTGCACCAACCGCTGTTCGCCGGAATTGAGCCGCAGGATGACGTATTCGCCGTCGCGGCCGACGATCTGCGCATAGGCGCCGGCGGAACGCGCGATCTGTCCGCCCTTGCCGATCTTCAGCTCGATATTGTGGACGATGGTGCCGACCGGAATATTCGCAGTCGGCATGGCATTGCCAGGCTTCACGTCGACATGCTCGCCGGCGACGATAGTGTCGCCCGGCGCAAGCCGCTGCGGCGCGAGGATATAGGCGAACTCGCCGTCGTCATATTTGACGAGCGCGATGAAACCGGTGCGGTTCGGATCGTATTCGAGCCGCTCGACCTTGGCCGGCACATCGAACTTGCGGCGCTTGAAATCGACCTTGCGATAGGCCTGCTTGTGGCCGCCGCCGCGATAGCGCGAGGTAATGTGGCCATGATTGTTTCGCCCGCCGGTCGAATTTTTGCCTGCGGTGAGCGCCTTGACCGGTTTGCCCGAATGCAGGCCAGTGCGGTCCACTAGGACGAGCTGGCGCTGTCCCGCGGTGACTGGATTATAGCTTTTCAATGCCATCGCCCGCTCCTCACAGCCCCGTCGTCACATCGATGGTTTGACCCTCTTCGAGGGTCACCACCGCGCGTTTGGTATCGGAGGTGCGGCCGTAGCGTCCGCGGAACGCCTTCCATTTGCCGCGCCGCCGCAGTGTGTTGACGCTCTTGACCTTCACGTCGAACAGCTTCTCGACGGCTTCCTTGATCTGCGGCTTGGTCGCCGTCATGGCGACCTTGAACACGACCTTGTTGAACTCGGAGGCGTTGGTCGCCTTCTCGGTGATGAGCGGTGCAATAATAATGTCGTAATGGCGCGGATCGGTGGTGGTCATTTGAACCGCGCCTCCAACGCATCGACGGCGGCGCGCGTGAGCACGAGTTTATGCCGCCGCATGATGTCGTAGACATTGATGCCGGCAACCGGCAGCACGTCGATATTCGGAATGTTGCGCGCCGCCTTGCGCACATCGGCACCAAGTTCGGCACCATCGATGAACAGCGCGTTCGACACGCCGAGTTTGTCGAAATGGCCGCGCAAGGCTTTGGTCTTGGCTTCTTTGACCGTCAGCGTATCGATCACCACGATACCGCCGTCCTTGGCTTTGGCCGAAAGCGCATGTTTGAGCGCAAGCGCGCGTACTTTCTTCGGCAGGCCGATGGCGTGGCTGCGGGTATGCGGACCGAACGAACGGCCGCCGCCACGGAATAGATTGACCCGCGCCGAACCGTGGCGCGCCGAACCGGTGCCCTTCTGCCGGTACATCTTCTTACCGGTGCGCGTGATGTCCGCCCGGTTCTTCACTTCGTGAGTGCCGCGCTGGCGCTTGGCCAATTGCCAGACGACGCAGCGGTGAATGATGTCGGTGCGCGGCTCGAGCCCGAAGATGGCGTCCGACAGCGTGACCGAGCCTGCTTTCTTACCGTCGAGCGTGGTGACTTGCAGCTCCATATCACTCGCCCTTCTTCGGCTTCTTGCCCGCAGCAAGTTTTGCCGTCTCGCCCTTCGGCGCCGGCTTGGCGGCTGCCTCCTTGGCTGCTTCCTTGGCAGGCGCCTGCGCGGGGGCCGGTTGCGGTGCCGCTGCGGGTGCGGCTTGCGGAGCGTGGCTTTCCGGTTTGGCTTCCGGTTTGGTCGTGGCTTCACTCGCCGCTGATGCGGGCTCGTCCGCTTTGCCAGCGGGTGCACCTTCAGCGAGCTTGAATTTGCCGGGTTTCGGCACGCCGTCCGGCAGCCTCTTCTTCACGGCATCGCGCACCGTGATCCAGCCGCCTTTGACGCCGGGCACAGCGCCCTCGACCAGGATGAGGCCGCGCTCGACGTCGGTTTGTCTTACTCTCAGATTAAGCGTCGTCACCCGGTCGACGCCGAGATGGCCCGCCATCTTCTTGTTCTTGAAGGTCTTGCCTGGATCCTGGCGGCCGCCGGTCGAGCCGTGCGAACGATGCGAGATGGAAACGCCGTGGCTGGCGCGCAGACCGGCGAAATTCCAGCGCTTCATCGGACCGGCCCAACCTTTGCCCGTGGACGTGCCGGTCACGTCGACATATTGCCCGACGACAAAGTGGTCAGCGGTGATTTCGGCGCCGATTGGAATCAAAGCATCTTCGTCAACGCGGAATTCGGCAAGCTTGCGCTTGGGCTCGACCTTGGCGACGGCGAAATGACCGCGGTCGGCCTTGGTAGTGCTCTGCACCTTGCGCAGGCCGGCGCCGAGTTGCAGCGCGATGTAGCCGTTCTTCTCCTTGGTGCGATGACCGACGACCTGGCAGTTGCCAAGGCGCAATACCGTCACCGGCACGTGTTCGCCGCTGTCGGTGAACAGACGCGTCATTCCGATTTTCTGTGCAAGCACTCCGGAACGCATTGTCCTTCTCCGAGGCCCTTACAGCTTGATCTCGACGTCGACGCCGGCGGCAAGATCGAGCTTCATTAAGGCATCGACCGTTTGCGGCGTCGGATCAACGATATCGAGCAGACGCTTGTGGGTGCGCATTTCGAATTGCTCGCGGCTCTTCTTGTCGATGTGCGGCGAGCGGTTGACAGTGAATTTTTCGATCTTGGTCGGCAGCGGAATCGGCCCGCGGACCTGCGCACCGGTACGCTTAGCGGTGTTGACGATCTCGCGCGTCGACGCATCGAGGATGCGATGATCGAACGCTTTTAGCCGAATGCGGATATTCTGGCCGTTCATTGTCCCGTCTCTCTGCCCCGTTATTGCCGGACTTGATACGGCAATCCCGATTACTCCGCACCGCGGTGCCTACTTGATCGAGATGGCCGGGACGCAGCCCGGCCATGACGACACGTTGATACTTACTCGATAATGTTCGCCACGACGCCGGCGCCCACCGTCTTGCCACCCTCACGGATAGCGAAGCGCAGCTTCTCCTCCATGGCGATTGGCACGATCAGCGTGACCTCCATGGCGATATTGTCGCCCGGCATCACCATCTCGGTACCTTCCGGCAACGTCACCACGCCGGTCACGTCGGTGGTGCGGAAATAGAACTGCGGCCGGTAATTGGTGAAGAACGGGGTGTGACGTCCGCCCTCCTCCTTAGTAAGAATGTAAGCCTCGGCCTTGAACTTGGTGTGCGGCTTGACCGAACCCGGCTTGCACAGCACCTGGCCGCGCTCGACTTCTTCGCGCTTGGTGCCGCGGAGGAGACAGCCGACATTGTCGCCGGCCTCGCCCTGGTCGAGCAGCTTGCGGAACATCTCAACGCCGGTCACGACTGTCTTCTGCGTGGGCCGGATACCGACGATCTCGACTTCCTCACCCACCTTGATGACGCCGCGCTCGATGCGGCCGGTGCAGACCGTGCCACGGCCGGAAATCGAGAACACGTCCTCGACCGGCATCAGGAACGGCTGATCCTTCGGGCGCTCCGGCTGCGGGATGAATTCGTCGACCGCCTTCATCAGCTCGAAGATCGAGTTCTTGCCGAGCTCCGGGTTTTTGTCTTCGAGCGCCATCAGCGCCGAGCCCTTGATCACCGGGATCTTGTCGCCGGGGAAATTGTACTTGGAGAGGAGTTCGCGGACCTCGAGCTCGACAAGCTCGAGGAGTTCGGGATCGTCCACCATATCGACCTTGTTGAGGTAGACGACCAGCGCCGGCACGCCGACCTGGCGCGCCAAAAGAATGTGCTCGCGGGTTTGCGGCATTGGCCCGTCGGCGGCGCTCACCACCAGGATCGCGCCGTCCATCTGCGCGGCGCCGGTGATCATGTTCTTGACGTAGTCGGCATGGCCCGGGCAATCGACATGCGCGTAGTGGCGCTTATCGGTTTGGTATTCGACATGCGCGGTCGCGATGGTGATGCCGCGCGCCTTCTCCTCGGGCGCCTTATCGATCTGGTCATAGGCGGTGTAGGTCGCTTGACCCTTCTCCGCCAAAATCTTGGTGATCGCAGCCGTCAACGACGTCTTGCCGTGATCGACGTGCCCGATCGTGCCGATATTGCAATGCGGCTTGGTGCGCTGGAATTTTTCTTTGGCCATGGGACTGTCTCCGTTCCGGCTCCTGCTCTAATCCTTAATCTCAATCAGGCGAACTTCGCCTGGACTTCTTCGGCGATGGCTTTCGGCACTTCAGCGTAGTGATCGAATTGCATCGTGAACGTGGCGCGCCCCTGGGACATGGAGCGCAGATTGTTGACATAGGAGAACATGTTCGCGAGCGGCACCATCGCAGCGATGACATTGGCATTGCCGCGCATGTCCTGTCCTTGGATCTGCCCGCGCCGCGAATTGAGATCGCCGATGACCGACCCGGTATAATCTTCCGGCGTGACGACCTCGACCTTCATGATCGGCTCCAGCAGCGCGGGAGCGCCTTTTTGCAGGGCCTCGCGCATCGCCGCCCGTGCGCAAATTTCGAAGGCCATCGACGAGGAATCAACGTCGTGGGAATCGCCGTCGATCAGCCTCGCCTTGAGATCGACCACTGGGAATCCTGCGAGTACGCCCGAATTCAACATGGCTTCGAGGCCTTTTTCCACAGCCGGGACGAATTCCTTCGGCACGGCGCCGCCGACCACTTCATTCTCGAATTCGAAGCCGGTGCCGGGCGGCGCCGGTTCGGCGACGATCTTGATGCGCGCGAACTGGCCGTGGCCGCCGGTCTGCTTCTTATGAGTGTAGTCGACGGTCGCCGGCCGGGTGATCTTCTCGCGATAGGCGACCTGCGGCGCGCCGATATTGGCATCGACCTTATAAGTGCGCTTGAGAATGTCGACCTTGATGTCGAGATGCAGCTCGCCCATGCCCTTGATGATGGTCTGGCCGGATTCCTGATCGGTGGTGACGCGGAATGACGGATCCTCGGCCACCAGCTTGGCCAGCGCGACGCCGAGCTTTTCCTGATCGGCTTTCGATTTCGGCTCGATCGCGATCTCGATGACCGGATCGGGGAATTCCATTTTTTCCAGGATGACGGGTTTTTGCGGATCGCACAGGGTGTCTCCGGTGCGCACTTCTTTCAGCCCGGCCAGCGCCAGGATGTCGCCGGCATAAGCCTCCTTGATGTCTTCGCGATTGTTCGCATGCATCAGCAGCATGCGGCCGACGCGCTCTTTGCGGTCCTTGGTCGAATTCATCACCCCGGTGCCGCTTTCAAGCTTGCCCGAATAGATACGGCAAAAGGTGATGGTGCCAACGAACGGATCGTCCATGATCTTGAACGCAAGCAGCGCCAGCGGCTCGGTATCGGTGGGTTTGCGCTCCACCTCGTTGCCTTTGAGATCGACGCCCTTCACCGACGGCACATCGAGCGGTGATGGGAGAAAATCGACTACGGCGTCGAGCAGCGGCTGCACGCCTTTATTCTTGAACGCGGAGCCGCACAGCACCGGAAAGAACGTGCCATCGATCGTCGCCTTGCGGATGAGGCGTTTTAGCGTGGCAACGTCGGGTTCTTTACCTTCAAGGTAAGCGGTCATCGCATTGTCATCGAGCTCGACCGCAGCCTCGATCAGCTTCTCGCGGTATTCCTTGGCCTGGTCGACAAGCTCGGCCGGGATTTCGACGTCATGATATTTGGCGCCGAGCGTTTCCTCGTCCCATACGACGCCGACCATGCGGATGAGGTCGATGACGCCCTTGAACTGCGCCTCCGCGCCGATCGGCAGTTGAACGGCGACAGGCTTGGCGCCGAGCCGATCGACGATGTCTTTGAGACATTGGAAGAAGTCGGCGCCGACCTTGTCCATCTTGTTGCAGAACACGATGCGCGGGACTTTGTAGCGATCGCCTTGCCGCCATACCGTCTCGGTCTGCGGCTCCACGCCCTGATTGGAATCGAGCACGCAAATCGCACCGTCGAGCACGCGCAGCGAGCGTTCCACTTCGATGGTGAAATCGACGTGGCCGGGCGTATCGATGATGTTGAGG
>CATPBC010000408.1 GCA_955652195.1 uncultured Xanthobacteraceae bacterium
CACGACGACCACCACGACACTCGTGTAGTGAAGTGCCCGCAATGCGGCACCAAATTTGGAACTAAGGCTGAGAGCTCTGGCCCGTACAGATGTCCAGCATGCTCTGCTAGCTTTAGCGAGGATGACTGTGATGTCCCGCGGCCCCAAAAGCGAGAAGCGCCCCGCTGACGTGATCGGTGCATCGTGTCAAAAACGGCTAGGCTCGCTCTACCGCTCGGGCTGTTCAGGCATCGCGATCTTGGCGACCATGACGGCCGCGCCAATCACATCGGCGGGTCGTTTCTCGCCTCGGGGGCCTCTAGGCACTATCTATCCTTCCCAACGAGGAGTTTATGACCCATGGCTACATTACCGACGCCCGAAGAGTCGGCGCGCGCTATTTTAGCAATTTTTGCGTTCCTTAACAGTCGTCCAGATGACGTGCTTATGGCTGAGCAGGTCAACTTTGCCTTCCGACAAGCCGGTGGGGGGGCAGCAGAATTTCAGGCTGGCCTCGAATACGCAGTTCAAAACGGTTGGCTGGAGATCGGCGAAAACAATACCATCAAGCTTACGAATGCCGGTTTTACCAAAATGTAAAGTCGGACAAAATTCAAACTGAGACACTACCCACCGCCGTGTTCAGATTGCGACGGCACAGGACGAAAGCCACCGTTTAAGCCGGCTCGCATTAAGTCGAGGATCACCGAAGCGCGCAGGCGGCCGCGTCCTTAGGGCCGTTCCCTAAACACTTGCCGCGTATGCTCAATCCGCATTTCATCGGCGATGCTGGTGCGCGACAAGCGCATCAGCTCGGCGAAAGGCGCATTCGGCCGACATGAGCGGCACGATAACGCCGGGATGAGACTGGTCACGGCCGCATCGCGGTGACGGTCGAGCGTGCGCAGGTCGATCGCGTTTGTGGTGCGGCAAGCCGGGCAGCGGACCCAGACGAACCAATAGCCCCCCGCTAGGAACGAATCCGTTGCTTGGTTGAACTTCGCGAAAAAGCCAGGTGGCTATTCGTCAAAGCTGAACTCTCGCAATGTCATCGTGTAGAGAGTGACCACGTCGCGGACGCCGCGCTCTACCAGCTCAATGACCTTCTGAGCGACAAGCGGTGTGGCTGGGTCTTCGGTCGTCTTTAATCCCATCGCCTCGCACACGTTCTCGAAGACGAGCGACATATCGCGAATCGTCTCGGGACTAAACGCTTGACCGGAAAGGAATGGGCGAATTGGCATGATCGCGCTCCTCTAGCCGTATTAGGCGGGAGCACCTCGGTGTCCTTTCCGAAAATCATATCCGCGCGTAGCGATGATGCAGTCCACCCAAGACGGGCACAGCAACGACGGTACCAGACCGTTGGATTGCTCGATGCAGTGGCGCATCCTTGTGCAGTGATAGGTGCGTGCGCGATTCATTATAGTAGATGGTGTACATGCTCAGAATTCGCCTCAGGTGCGCCTCGCCAAAGATCAGCATCTGATCCAGGCACTCGCGGCGCACAGTGCCGATCAGGCGTTCCGCATACCCGTTTTGCCAGGGCGATCTAGGCGAGATCGGGCGGTCACGAATACCCATGGCTCTCAGCCGGGATGTAAAGACATGTCCATAGGCAGCATCATTATCGCGCACCAGACAGCTCGGCGCCGATGTCCAGGGGAAGGCCTCAGTGATCTGGCGGGCCAGCCACTCGGCTGTCGGATGTCGCGTGACCTCAAACCACAGCAACTGTCGCCGGCCGTGGCTCAGGACCAGAAACGCGAACAATCGCTCAAAGGTCAGCGTCGGGACCACGCACATATCAATAGCAGCGGTCACCTCCATGTGGTTTCGAAGAAACGTCCTCCAGGATTGCGAAGGCGGCCTCCGACCCTGCACCATGTATTTGGAGACCGTCGACTGGGCGACTTCGAACCCCAGCATCAGCAGTTCGCCATGGATCCGGGGCGCACCCCAGAGCGGATTCTCTTTGCTCATCCGTCGGATGAGATCGCGCAGCTCACGATCGACCTTTGGCCGCCCTGCCCTATTTCGGGATTTCCAGCGCCAAAACGCTTTGAAGCCGGAGCGATGCCATCGCAAGATAGTTTCCGGCTTCACGACCCGGGATATGTCGAGCAGACCGGGCCAAATCCGCGTCATCCATACCAACAACGCCCGATCACTGCCGTACAGCCGCAGCCGAGGCGGCGCTCGCCTCAATGCGATGTTAAGCTGATGATGAAGAAACAGGTTCTCGGCTTCCAGCCTGCGTCGCGACTTGAAAATGTCGACAACGAAGATCCACAGCACGTGCAGGATCGCAAACATCGGCCCGGATGATGCGATGATTCTGGCTCATACTGCGAATCCAGACGGATCAAATTTTCGGAAGGGACAACTCGAATTTGCCGACATCATCAAGTGTCGCTCGCAATCGGCCCAGGTAGCCAATCATCCCCAAGCAACGGGGTCACTTTGATCAATGGGACAAGTCCGAGTTCGAGTGTTGGATCAAAATAGCGCATCGCTTGCTCGCTTAGGTCGATCACACGACCGGGTTCTAGGGGCCCGACATCATTTATTTTAATGATTGCCTGTTTGTCAGCGCTTGCGACTAGTGCATACGCAGGGCGATAATCTTTTCCAAAGCGGACACCGGCGAACCTTTCACGCAAATCAATTTGGATCGCGGCGGTCCATGCGGTCGGATCATACCGCTCACCGGAAGCCGTTTCGGTGCCACCCGACCGATGATCCTTCCGATAAGGATTGTATGAAGATGCGACACCCACGATGCCAGGACCGCTCGCGACGGGCCTCGGTGTTATCTCCTTCTGGATTCCGATTGAACTGAGTGAGTAAGATGAACAGGCGAATATAATTGCGGCGACGCAAATTGCGCCACCCAAGCGCACTACCATTCCGAAGTTCCCTAGTTGACCTCACCATAGGGCGCGCACTAACCGGG
>CATPBC010000409.1 GCA_955652195.1 uncultured Xanthobacteraceae bacterium
GGCAACAATGGCAAGAAATGGGTCGGCGTTCCCTGGTGCATCCTTGGCAACGAGAACTCGTATCGCAAATCGTGGTTTGAGGCGGTCGGGGTTACGAAGTTTCCGGAAACCTGGGACGAGTACCGCGCCGCCGGCAAAAAGCTTAAGGCCAAAGGCCAACCGATCGGCCAGGCAATGGGCCATAGCTTCGGTGATCCGCCGACCTTCTTCTATCCCTATCTGTGGTCTTGGGGCGGCAAGGAAGTCGAGAAAGACGGCAAGGTAGCGCTCGACAGCAAGGAAACGCTCGAGTCGGTCAAATACTGGACCGCGTTCTGGAAGGAATGCTGCGACGAAGGCGGGCTTGCCTGGGACGATTCCAGCAACAATCGCGCCTTCCTTTCCGGCACGATTTCGTCAACACTGAACGGCGCTTCGATTTATCTCGAAGCCAAACGCAAACCCGATAACTATCAAAGCGACAAAGGCACCCCGCTCTGGCAGGACATCCTGCACGGCGCGCTGCCCAAGGGCCCTGCGGGGCAGTTCAGCTATCAGCTGCCAATGACCAACATGCTGATGGGCTATTCCAAGCAGCAGAAGGCCGCCCGGGACTTTCTCGCTTGGATCACTTCGAAACCGGTCTACCAGGCGTGGTTCGAATCGCAGCAGGGCTATTCGGTCGGTGCAACGACCGTCTGGGAGCAGGACCCGCTCTGGCAGAAGGATCCGGTCATGCTGCCATTCCGCCTGGCTGGCCGCTCCGGACAATTCCCCGGCTATGCCGGGCCGGCGGATCGCAAGTCCGGCGAGGTGTTGAGCAAGTACGTCATCGTCGACATGTACGCCAAGGCGGTGCAGGGCATGCCGGCGGAGGAGGCCGTAAAGTGGGCAGCCGGTGAGCTGCACAAGATTTACGTCTGATTTGCCGCGCGATGATCGGTGACCGTTCGAACTCCCGTAGCCGCGCCGCCTGGCCGATAGGTCGGGATGGCGCGGCCGGCGCCGAGCGGAAGAGGAGCCGGCAATGGCAATAAGCGAGGCCGTAGGTCAACGACCGTTCGTGCGGGCCCCGCGGCGTGGAGTGGCCACCCGGTTGCTTGAGGATGAACGCTGGCTCGCGGCGGCGCTGCTATTGCCGACCGTCGTGCTGCTCGGCCTCTTTATTGCCTATCCTTTCATCGAAGGCGTGTTGTTGTCCGTCACTGACACGAAGGTAGGTATCCCCGGCCATTTCGTCGCCCTGCAGAACTTTATCGCGCTGTGGCACGACAGCATCTTTGGCACCGCCGTTTGGAATACGTTCGTGTACACAGCAGTCGCGACCGTCTTCAAGCTCGCTTTGGGCTTATGGCTGGCGCTGCTGCTCAATCGGCATTTCAGGGGCAAGGCGTTCACCCGCGCGTTTATTCTGTTGCCCTTCATTATTCCGACCGTGCTCTCGACCTTCGCCTGGAAATGGATGTTCGATCCGACCTTCAGCGTTATCAACTGGTCGCTGTTTCAGCTCGGCCTCATTCACGGCCGGATCAACTGGCTTGGCGATCCCAATCTCGCGTTGATTTCGGTGATCATCGTCAATGTGTGGCGCGGCGTGCCGTTCTTTGCGATCAGCCTGCTCGCCGGGCTACAAACCATCAATCCCGAACTGCAAGAGGCCGCTGCGATCGACGGCGCGCGTCCTTGGCAGCGTTTCTGGCATGTTACGTGGCCGCTACTGCTGCCAGTGACAATGGTCGTGGTACTGTTTTCGGTGATCCAGACCTTCGCCGATTTTCAGCTCGTCTACGTGCTGACAGGTGGCGGGCCGGCGAATGCTACGCAGCTCTTCGCCACTTACGCCTATCAGGTCGGCGTCGGCACCGGTCTGTTGAGCGAGGGTGCAGCCATCTCCCTAGCCATGTTCCCGTTCCTGCTCATTGTCGTGGTGGTGCAACTTCTCTACATCCGCCGGGTTGAGGTGCACTGAACTATGATCGAAGGGGCAAAGTGGCGCCGCTGGGTTTACTTTTATATTCCACTCAGTGGATTCGTCTTCTGGCTGCTGTTCCCATTCTACTGGATGCTAGTGACGTCGATCCGGCCGGATCGCGAGCTCTATCGTCCATGGATGGCGCCTAACTACACGCCGTTCTGGACCGCGCATCCAACGCTCGTCCATGTCATGGACCTGCTGACCGAAACTTTGTTCACCAGGTGGATGCTCAACACACTTTTCATCGCCATCGTTTCGACGGTGATCTCACTGTTCTGCGGTGTTTTTGCCGGTTACGCGCTTTCGCGCCTGAAATTTCCCTTCGCCGGCAGTCTGGGCGCTGGGATCTTCATCACCTATCTCGTGCCGCAGACGCTGCTGTTTATTCCGCTTGCGGACATCATTCGTAACTTTCACCTGGGCGACACGCCCTGGGCGCTGATCCTTACGTACCCGACTTTTCTTATTCCGTTCTGCACTTGGCTGCTGATGGGGTACTTCAAGGCGATCCCGCGGGAGCTTGAAGAGTGCGCCAGGATCGACGGCGCGACACGTTGGAAGGCAATGCTGTACATCATCATCCCGATCGCGGTTCCGGGAATCATGTCGGCCGGCATTTTCGCCTTCACGCTGTCGTGGAACGAATTCATCTACGCGCTGGTCTTTCTCTCTTCGGCCGAGCAAAAGACGGTTTCGGTCGGCGTCACTTCCGAACTTGTCCGGGGCGATGTGTTCTATTGGGGGCAATTGATGGCCGGCGCGCTGCTCGGTTCGATTCCGGTGGCCTTCATCTATTCTTTCTTCGTCGAGCATTACGTTGCCGGCCTCACCGGCTCAGTAAAGGGATGAGGCGATGGCGCGCGTCCTGATCCGCAATCTGAATAAGATGTATGACGACTTTCACGCCGTCAAAGACGTGAACCTTGAGATCCGCGACAAGGAATTTCTCGTGCTGGTCGGACCGTCCGGTTGCGGCAAGACCACCACGCTGCGCATGGTGGCTGGACTGGAAACGATCACCTCGGGTCAGGTGCTGATCGGCGACACAGTGGTGAACGACTTGGCGCCGATGGACCGCGACATCGCCATGGTGTTCCAGAATTATGCGCTCTATCCGCATATGAGCGTCTACGACAACATGGCGTTCGGCCTGAAAATGCGGAAAGTCGAGCGGGCGGAAATCCGCAAGCGCGTCCAGGACGCGGCCGATATCCTTGGCATTCGCGATTACCTGGCGCGCAAGCCCCGCCAGCTTTCCGGCGGACAGCGCCAGCGCGTCGCACTTGGCCGCGCCATTGTGCGCCACCCGCAAGTGTTTTTGTTCGACGAGCCGCTTTCCAATCTGGATGCAAAGCTCCGCGTGCAGATGCGCGTCGAGCTGAAGATTTTTTTTAATTTTCTGAAGACCACCGAGATCTACTTCACCCACGACCAGGTGGAGGCGATGACGCTCGGCGATCGCGTTGTGGTCATGCGGGGCGGCCTGGTGCAGCAGGTCGGCGAACCGCTCGAACTTTACAATGCTCCAGTCAACCGTTTTGTCGCCGGCTTCATCGGTTCGCCGGCGATGAATTTCGCCCCGGTCCGGGTGAGCAATGGCAAAGATGGCTTGCGTGCGGACAACCCCGGCTTCGGCATCGATGTGCCCGCCGAAATCCGGCCGCGGCTTCAGCCCTATGCCGGCCGGGATGTGATCATGGGCATTCGGCCGGAAGACTTGCAACTCGCCAACGGCAGCTACCCTCCGGGACTTTGCTTCGATGCGATGGTTGAAGTGGTGGAGAAATTAGGCCCCGAGATTCTGCTCGACCTGCAGGTTGGCGAACAGACCATGGTTGCGGCAGTCGAACCGAATGTACGCGCTAAACGCGGTGATAAGCTGCGCTTCGCGCTGCGGCCGGAGCGTCTGCATTTCTTCGATACCGGTTCCGAAGCGGCGATCTGACCTCGCGGCGAAGGCCGTCGCAGTGAAACGTGCGAGAGTGGGGCTGACAAAGTCAACGACTGCGTTGCCGCCTGACCCCATACCTGACCAATTGCGGAAGGCATTCCATGACGCCGTGCGGCTCTATGCCGATTGGAGCCCGGCGCTGCCTGAGCCGGAAGCGCAAATCGGCGGCGGTTCGCATGCAATCAGCGCAGTATGCGCGCTTGTCGAAAAATTCGACGATCGATTGCCCGAGGAAATATTCGAGCGTCTGATGCTTCATATGCGCGAGATACGCTACACGCTGCTTCGGCAAAAACTCGTCGCCGGGCATTCTTATGGCGCTGCTGGGCGCTGTTTCTTAAGGTTGATCGAGGATCGCAAGCGGCACTTCCTGGTGCCTTGAAGTTGTAAACGTAGAGGAGAGCGGCCATGGCTTTGCAGAAGTTCATCATCGAGCGTGACATTCCCAAGGTCGGCACTTTCGAGCGGGAACAGTTGCGGCAAGCGGCGGCAAAATCGAACGATGTGCTGCGGCAACTCGGCCCCGACATTCAATGGGTCGAGAGTTATGTTGCCGATAATAAAACCTTCTGCGTCTATCTTGCCAAAGATGAGGCGATCATCCGCAAGCACGCCGAGATCAGTGGCTTTCCAGCCACAAAGATCACGGAAGTTAAAAAGATGATCGATCCGACCACTGCCGCATCGTGATCTCCCCAAAATCGGCAAGGCATGGACGATCGTCGTCGCGCGCGGGAAGCTGACAACTTAGGCGCCGCCGCGAACCCCGCGTGCTAGGAAATATTCCAAGCTTGGGTCCGAATTATCCTGCCGCCTTGCGTTGACGCGCCAATGTGCGCCGTGTCACGTTTTGCTGCCCTGTTTCTGCTAGCCGGCCAAAAACAAACAATAGAAGCGGGGCCGAGGAGGATACGTACCCCAATGACGGCCCGATCGGCATGACGACTTCCCCGCTGCCGTTAGCCGGAGCGACTGCCGGTCGCGCTACACCTTTGCTGGAGATTGCGCAGCTGACGATGCGCTTCGGCGGTATTGTCGCGCTTGAAAACGTCAGCTTCACGGTGAGCAAGGGCCGAATTGCGGGGTTGATTGGGCCGAATGGTGCCGGCAAGACCACACTGTTCAACTGTCTGAGCAGGCTTTACCGCCCGGAGCGCGGCGACGTCCGCTTGAACGGCAGATCGCTACGCCAATGCACCGCGTCGGATATCGCCGCGATCGGCATCGGTCGCACGTTCCAGAGCCCGGCGCTGTTTGCTTCCATGACGGCGCTCGACAATGTCAAGGTCGGCGGCCATGCGCGCGGCCGCAGTGGAGCGCTGCTCGATGCGGCGACGCTACCGTCGGCCCGCCGTGAAGAGCGCGAGCTCGACGAGGCGGCGCGCGCGATGCTGGCTTTCGTCGGAATGGAAAGCGCGGCGGCGCGGCCGGCCGCCAGCCTGTCCTTCGCCGCGCGCAAACGCGTCGAACTCGCGCGCGCGCTCGCTGTGCGGCCGTCTTTGCTTCTGCTTGACGAGCCGGCTGGCGGCCTCAACCACGATGAGGTGGCGGAACTCGGCGCGCTCATTCGTTCGGTCCGCGATAAGCTCGCAATTACCATCCTATTGGTCGAGCATCACATGGGTCTGGTGATGAGCCTGTCGGATCAGGTTGTCGTGCTCAATTTCGGCCGAGTGATTGCCGACGGGCCGCCCGACCAAGTGCGCGGTAATCCGGCAGTCGGCGAAGCCTATTTGGGGACGCGGCACTGATGGCGGCGATTCTCGAACTGCGCGCGGTCAAGGCGTTTTATGGCCAATCCGAAGTTCTGCACGGTATCGATTTGGCGGTGGAAGAGGGCGGCATGACCGTGCTGCTTGGCGCCAATGGCGCCGGCAAGACCACCACGTTGCGCGCGATCTGCGGCATGGTGCGCAGCGAAGGTCAAATCCTGTTCGCCGGGCGGCGCCTGGAACGCTGTACAACCGAACAGATTGCCGGCTTCGGCGTCGCCCACGTGCCGGAAGGGCGGGGCACGTTCATCGGGCTGACGGTGGAGGAAAATCTGCGGATCGGCGCCTACGCGGCCACCGGCCGGCCGCACGACAACATGCAACTCATGTACGGATATTTTCCGATTCTTGCCCAGCGGCGGCGCCAGCAGGCCGGCGCCCTGTCCGGCGGCGAGCAGCAAATGCTGGCCATCGCCCGCGCTTTGATGATGTCGCCGCGCCTTCTGGTGCTCGATGAGCCGTCATTCGGCCTGGCGCCGCGGGTCGTCGAAGCCATTTTCGGCATCGTCGAGCGAATAAGGCGGGAACAGCACGTGAGCGTACTGCTGGTGGAGCAGAACGCGAGCTTGGCGCTGGCAATGGCGGATCGCGCCTACCTCCTGGAAACCGGTTATGTCGTGACTTCCGGCAGCGCCAAGGCGCTGGCCGACGATCCGCAGATACGCCGCTCCTATCTCGGATACTAAACGGGCGCCGATGCACCAGTTCCTGCAACAGGTTTTTTCCGGGCTTGCCGCTGGCGCCGTCTACGCGAGCCTCGCGCTCGCGCTGGTGATGATCTACCGCGCCACCGATCTCGTGAACTTCGCGCAAGGCGAAATGGCGATGTTCTCCACTTATATCGCCTGGACGCTCGTCAATGCCGGGTTGCCGTTCTGGGGCGCGTTTTTAATCACGCTTGCGGTTTCGTTCGTCGGCGGCATGGCGGTCGAGCGGATTGTCATCCGCCCGGTCGAAAACGCGCCGATCCTCACCGCGGTGGTCGTCACCATTGGACTGCTGTTGATCTTCAATTCGCTCGCCGGCTGGATCTACAGCTACACATTGCAGGAGTTTCCGAGCCCGTTCCCCGATCGGACGCTATTCGGCGCCCTGATGACGACGCGCGACCTCGGCGTGATCGCGGTGACGCTCATGATGCTTGTGGCGCTGTTCTGCTTTTTCCGCTTCACGGCGACCGGATTGGCAATGCGGGCCGCTGCGCAAAATCCGGAATCGGCGCGATTGTGCGGGATTCCTGTGGGATGGATGTTGGCCGTCGGCTGGGGCTTTGCCGCCGCAATCGGCGCCGTCGCCGGTATCATGGTAGCGCCCGTTCTGTTCCTCGATCCGAACATGATGAGCGGCGTACTGCTCTATGCCTTTACCGGCGCGCTGCTCGGCGGCATCACAAGCCCGATAGGCGCCGTGATCGGCGGCCTGATTGTCGGCGTGACTGAAAATCTGGTCGGCACCTACCTCATCGCCAGTCAGCTCAAGCTCACTGTGGCGCTGATATTGATCATTATCGTGCTTGTATTCCGGCCGAATGGCTTGTTCGGCACGGCGGTCGTACGGCGGGTGTGACCATGAGCGAAACCGTTCCCGCCGGCACCACTGAAAAACTCGCTTTATCCGGCGAGTCCGGGGCGAGCATAGCCGCCTGGCGATGGCTTGGCGGCGCCGTATTGATTGCGCTCGCGGTCGTGCTGCCCTTTACGCTGAGCAATTATCACGTTTTCCAACTGACTCAGGTGATGATTTACGCCATCGCCGTGCTCGGGCTTAACATTCTCACCGGCTATAACGGGCAGATCTCGCTCGGACATGGCGGCTTCTTCGCCGCTGGGGCCTATACCGCCGCAATCTTGATGCATCGCTACGGCGTGCCGTACTGGGCGACGCTGCCGCCGGCAGCGCTTATGTGTTTCGTCCTCGGCGTGCTGTTCGGCTTGCCGGCGCTGCGCTTCGAGGGTCCCTACCTTGCCCTTGTCACCCTGGCGATGGCCGTCGCCATGCCGCAATTGCTCAAATATTTCGACACCTGGACCGGCGGCCAGCAAGGCATCCGATTGGCTAAGCCGATGCCGCCGATCGAGCTTGGCATCGACCGCGATCGCTGGCTCTATTTTCTCGTATTTGTTGTGCTGCTCATCGCGGTGCGGATTGCCGCCAACCTACTCAACGGTCGGACCGGGCGCGCCTTCGTCGCCATCCGCGATCACCCGATCGCGGCGGCCGCCATGGGCATCAATACCGCCCGCTACAAGACGCTGGCGTTTGGCACCAGCACGGCGTTTACCGGCGTCGCCGGAGCCCTTGCCGCCATCGTGATCGGCTTTGTCGCCCCGGAAAGCTTCACCCTGTTCTTGTCGTTGTCTTTCCTGGTAGGCTCCGCGGTCGGCGGCATCGCCACGATCGGCGGCGCGGTTGTCGGCGGGTTTTTTATCGAGTTCGTGCCCAATGTCGCCAACGATATTTCCGATGCCGCACCATGGGCGATCTACGGAATGGCGATGCTGTTGTTCATGTATGTCATGCCGCGTGGCGTGGTTGGTACGCTGGGGCCATGGTCGACCAGGCACTGGCTGGTCCGAGCGACACAACAGTTTCGAGCGGCGCGAGACGCCAAGAAAATGTAACGCGAAAAACTGACGCAAAGGGAGGTTTGCATGAGAGTAAAGCAGA
>CATPBC010000410.1 GCA_955652195.1 uncultured Xanthobacteraceae bacterium
ATGTAACGTAAACGGTGACTGATGTCAATGGGTCGGTGACGACCAATTTTCTTCCTCTCCCCCTGGCGGGAGAGGGGAGTTTTCACTCCTCCACCTTCTCCATCATGCCGCGCATGAAGCGCACCGCGTCGGGTCCTTTCAAGGCGCTCGCCCACAGGTCGCGCGCCATCTTCTCGTGCAAAGCCAGCGCCTCCGGCGCCCAAGTGATCATGGCGACGCCGACGCGGATATTGGGCTCCTCGCCGAGACGGAACGGGCTCAGCGTCAAAATCCGCCGGTCGGGCTGACGGAAAATCTGGAAACTGGTGTGCGGCAGCGTATCGAGCACGATGCCGATCTGCACGCCGATCGGCTCGTCGGCCATCAGCGCGGTGAAGTGCTCGGCCTCGGCGCGGGCAAGGCGGCGGCGTTCGCGACGCACCGCCTCGGGCAGATCGAGCCGGCCGACCATGCCGTTACGCAGGAAGCGCTGCATCTCGCCGGCCGCGATCAGATTGACGATGGCGGGACGCCGCCGGCGATAAGTCTCCTTGCGCTGGCGCAGCACCGCCATCAGCTCGTCGATCTGCGCAAAGGGCTTGGTATTTTTGGCCTTGGTGTTTTTTGCAACCGTGTCGGGGACGGATTCGCGCAAAACCGCGCCGAGTGCGCCGTCGAAGCCGTCGGACGCAAGCACATAGGAGATCGGCCCGGCGAGCACGATGATGTGCTCGGCGCTCTCCTCGATCTGCCGCATGCGCTCGAAATAGCTGACTGCGGAAGCGATGTACTCGACGCCGACCCCGAGCAGTGTCGGCACTGAGACCTGGAGCAACTCGGCGAGCTTCTCCAGCGTCTCGATCTTCGCCAACTCGCCTTTCTCGAAACGGTAGAGCGCAGTGCGCGAAATACCGAGCTTGGCGGCGAGGTCCTCGGCGGAAAGCCCGGAGCCCAGGCGAAACGCCTTGAGCCGGTTGCCGATATCGTCGAACCGAATGGGCATCAGATGATCGAACCGGCGCGCCGCGAAACTTTGACTTGGTGATGAAAAGCGTGCATCAATTCAAGAAGATAGAGCAATCCCAAAGTCCAAACCAGCGATGAACATAGCGCGATGAAGCCCGCGGCATTTCGCTATCACGCGCCGAAAACGGTCGACGAGGCCATCGCGCTGCTCGCCGAATTTGCCGACGACGACGGCCGCGTGCTGGCCGGCGGCCAGAGCCTCGTCCCAACCATGGCGTTTCGGCTCGCCAGACCTGCGCATCTCGTCGACATCAACGGCGTCGAGGCGCTCAATCGCATCGCCGTTGCCGACGGCAAGCTCGTCATCGGCGCCTGCGTGCGTCATTCGGCGTTCCATAAGCCGGTTTGCGAGGGACCGCTCGGCAAGCTCCTCACCGACGTGGTCCACCACATCGCGCATTATCCGATCCGCAACCGCGGCACGTTCTGCGGCAGCCTGGCGCATGCCGATCCGGCCTCGGAATGGTGCCTGGTGCTCGCCGCGCTCGATGGCGAGGTCGTTGCCAAAAGCGTGCGCGGCGCGCGCACCATCGCGGCGCGCGATTTCTTCAAGGGCATCATGACCACGGCGCTGCGCGACGACGAACTTCTGGTCGAGGCCCGTCTGCCGCTGCTTCCCGCCGGCACGCGCTGCGGCTTCTACGAGTTCAGCCGGCGCGCCGGAGATTTCGCGCTGGCGGCGGCGGTCGGCCTCTATCGCCTCGACGGCGGCAAGATCGCCGAGCCGCGGCTTGCCATCGGCGGCGCCGAGGTCAATCCGCGGCGCATCGCGCAAGCCGAGCGCGCGCTTGCCGGCGCGGCGCCGGGCGACCAAGCCTTCCGCGCCGCCGCCCAAGCGGCCATGGAGGCGATCGATCCGATGGAGGACATCATCAACAGCGCCGAGTTTCGGCGCGATCTCGTTCTCGCGGTGGCGCGCCGGGCGCTCGAGCGCGCGGCGGCATAAACGCACATGAACGAGGCTGCGCCGAAGTCGCCGTGGATCGGGCAATCGGTCGCGCGGCTGGAAGACCCGCCGCTGGTCACCGGGCGCGGCCAATTCGCCGGCGACATCAATTTCCCGCACCAGCTCACCATGCGCGTCGTGCGCTCCGCGCATGCCCACGGCCGTATCAAGGCGATCGACACCGCGGCGGCACGGGCGCTGCCCGGCGTATTCGCGGTGTGGACCGCCGACGACATCGCCGAGGTGCCGCCGATCGATTTTCGCGAGGGCAGCATTCCGGCGCTCGATCCCTATCGCCAGCCGGTGCTGGCCAAAGAACGCGTGCGCTATGTCGGCGATCCGGTCGCCGCGGTCTTTGCCGCGGACGCCTACACTGCCGAGGATGCTGCCGATCTCGTTACGATGGAGATCGACGAACTGCCGCCATTGCTCGACGCGCAGGCAGCGCCGGCCGAATTCTCGCCGGGCCATTCCAGCGAAGCGGCCGTGATCCGGCAAGGCTACGGCGACGTCGACGCCGTGTTCCGTGAAGCGGCGCATATCGTCGAACTGGAATTGACGATCGGCCGGCATTCCGGCGTGCCGCTGGAGACCCGCGGCGCGATCGGCCGTTACGACGCCGCGCGCGGCATTCTCGAACTGCACGGCGCCGCCAAGGTGCCGCACCGCAATCAGGAACTGTTGGCGCGCATGCTCGGCCTGCCGCCGAGCACGATTCACGTTCATGAATCGCATGTCGGCGGCGGATTCGGCGTACGCGGCGAGCTTTACCCGGAAGACGTCCTGGTCTGCGTCGCCGCAAGGCGATTCAATCGCCCGGTGAAATGGCTCGAAGATCGCCGTGAGCATCTGATCGCCGCCAATCATTCGCGCCAGCAGGTGCACAAGATCCGCGCCGCGCTCGATGCCGATGGCGTCATTCTCGCCATCGACGACCGCTATTTCCACGATCAAGGCGCCTATGTGCGCACCCACGCGGCGCGCGTCATCCACATGACGGCCGGGATCTTGCCCGGGCCGTACCGGGTGCCGGCCTATCGCGCGATCGGACATTTTCGCCTGACCAACAAAACGCCGGCCGCGACCTACCGCGCGCCTGGACGCTACGAGACGACCTTCGTGCGCGAACGACTGGTCGACGCGATCGCGCACAAGCTCAAGATCGATCGCATCGCATTGCGCCGCCGCAATGCGATCGGACCCGAGGAAATGCCTTATCCGCGGCCGCTCGAGGCGCTCGGCGAAGAAATTCAATACGACAGCGGCGACTATGTCGGACTGCTCGATAAGCTTCTCGCCACAGCCAGCTGGGAGGCGCTTAACGAGGCGGTCAACAAGCGTAAAGCGCAAGGCGAACTTGTCGGCATCGGGCTTGCGATGTTTGTCGAGAAAAGCGGGCTCGGCCCGACCGACGGGGTGCGAATTTCCGTCGATACGTCCGGCATGGTCGATGTCGTCACCGGCGGCGCATCGCTCGGGCAAGGGTTTGAGACGGTGATGGCGCAGGTTGCCGCCGACGCGCTCGGCGTCGATTACCGGCGCTGCCGCGTCATTCACGGTCAGACCGACCGCATCCCATTCGGCATCGGCGCGCACGCCTCGCGCGCTACGGTGATGACGGCCTCGGCGACCCATATCGCGGCGTTAAACGTGCGGCGCAAAGCGCTGGCGCTCGCGGCCGAACTGCTGCAAGCCGCGCCCGAGGCGCTCGACATTATCGACGGCGAAGTGGTGCGCAAAGGCGCGAGACCAGGACCCTCGATCAGTCTGGCCGCGATCGCGCAGAATCTTTCGCCGACGGCAAAAGCGCGTGGCGACCGCGAGCCCGGCCTGGCCGCCGAGGGCTGGTTCAAGACCGAGCATCAGGTCTA
>CATPBC010000411.1 GCA_955652195.1 uncultured Xanthobacteraceae bacterium
TCGGCCGGCTTCTGCATCGCGAATTGCGGTGGCCTGGCAAAGTTGTCTGCATCGACGGGGTGGAACTGCACGAGCTGGACTATATTGACGTCGGCGAGTTGATCGCGCCGCCCGGCGTCGTTCCGGTCGTGATCAAGTCGCTGCTGTTTGCATAATCGGCCTGTCTGCCTTTCCCGAGCTCATGCTAAATCCGATCCGCACCGGCTTCCCGGTCCGGCGATGCACAATGACAAGCCTGCGTATTCGACTATGATCTTGCCCCCGACGGCGGAGGAAATGAAATGAACGTCCGTGAGACGCCGCGAACCAAGCCGCGCTACGGCATCGATCCCTATTTGGATTGGCTTGCCCGTGAAGGTATCCCGGTGACGGAGGACTACGGCGTCTACCTGTTCGGCGTCGAAACCGCGCCGTGGCCGCGTTATGGCGTCAACGGCGCGGCGGTGCATCTCAATGGGCGCGGCGATTTCGCCAATATGTTTGTTTTCGACATTGCTCCCGGTAAGTCGACTGCGCCGCAGCGGCACCTTTACGAAGAGGTCATCTACGTGCTGGAGGGCCACGGCTCGACGCAGCTTGAATTCGCCGATGGCAGCCGCCGCAGCTTCGAATGGGGCGCCAAGAGTCTGTTCGCTATTCCGCTCAACGCCAAGCACCGCCACTTCAACGGCAGTGGCACCGAGCGCGCGCTTCTTGTTTCCACCACCAATCTGCCGATGGTGATGAACGTCTTCCACAATGAGAACTTCGTGTTCGGCTGTGATTTCGAGTTCAGCGACCGCGCCGGTAAGCAGGAATATTTTGCTGGAGAGGGTGATCTCATCACGGTACGGCCCGGCAACCACATGTGGGAAACCAATTTTGTGCCGGACCTGACCGCGATCGAGCTGAAAAGCTGGGGCGATCGCGGCGGCGGCGGCACCAATATCATGTTCGTGCTCGCCGACGGCACGATGCACGCACACATTTCGGAAATGGCGGTCGGCACGTACAAGAAGGCGCATCGGCATGGACCGAGCTTTCACGTCATGTGCGTGATCGGTCAGGGCTTCTCATTGCTCTGGTACGAGCACGAGAAGGATTTTCGCCGCATCGATTGGCAACACGGCATGGTACTGGTACCGGCCGACCGGCAATTTCATCAGCACTTCAACACCGGGCCGCAGCCGGCGCGTTATCTCGCCGCTGCGGTCGGCGGCTTGCGCTATCCGACGATGCACGCGCAGCGGATTTCACTGCTCGGCGCCGCCGAGGGCGACACGCCGGCGGTGTCGAAAAGCGTCAAGCAAGGCGGCGATCAGATCGAATACGAGGATCAGGACCCGCGCATTCACCGCATCTGGCTCGAAGAGATGCGCCGGAATGGCGCGCCACCGAAGATGGAGAAATTCATTGCGACGCCGCAGGACATTAAGGCGGCGTCGTGAACACGGCGGTGATTATGCCGCGGCGCGCGCTTTATCGCCCCGCTCCAGCGATTGCAGCGCCTCATCGGTAGACTGCACGTCGCCGAATTGCCCGTAGAATGCCGAAAGCGTCGCATTGTGCTCGTCGTCCGTATGGGTCGCGAGCGCGTCCGAGACCATCACGACCTTGAAATTGAGCATCATGGCGTCCCGCGCCGAACTTTCGCAGCACACATTGGTGGCGGTGCCCGCGACCAGGAGCGTGTCGATGCCGCGGCTGCGGAGGTGCTGCTCGACATTCGAGGAGCACTGGATGAAGGCGCTGTAGCGGGTCTTGGTTATCTGCGCATCTTCCGGACGGATGTCATTGAGATGCCAGTAGGCGTAGCCGTCCCCATCGATATCCATTTCGGCGTAGCGCCGCTGCATCCGATCGGGCGTCATGAGGCATTCGTGAAAGGTCGACCAGTTTTCCCGCGTGTCCCTGGTCCCGTTGCGAATCCACACGACATGGCTGCCGCGCCGCCGCAAACCGGCGGCCAGACGATTGATGTTCGGCACGATCTCGCGTGCCAGCGGAATCTCGCCTTGATGACCCGGCTTGACGAAATAGTTCTGCATATCGATCACCAGCATGGCGGTCTTACGTGGCTCGATGGCGTCGAAAGGATGCAACTTGCCCATTCGTGTGGTCATGCGGTCGAGTGCGGCGGGGGAAATCGCGATCTTGTGCATCGTTGCGTCCTCAACTAGTCGTCTTGCGACTGTCTTGTTGATCGGCTTGTCGGCTTCGTCGCCGCCCAATGTGCCATGAAAGTGCGTTGGGATCGAGCACAGAAGCCGCTAGCCTGTCTGGGAGCATATCGGGACCTATGCCAGGGACTTGGGAATTCTGGATCGATCGCGGCGGCACCTTTACCGACGTGATTGGCCGGCGGCCCGACGGCGGCCTCGTCACCCATAAGCTCCTTTCCGAGAACCCCGAGGCCTATAGCGACGCCGCGGTGCAAGGCATCCGCCATCTGCTCGCGCTGCCGCCGGGCACCGCGATCCCGAGCGCGCGCATCAGCGCGGTAAAGATGGGCACAACGGTCGCGACCAACGCTCTGCTCGAGCGCAAGGGCGAGCGGACGGTGCTTCTGATCACCAAGGGATTTCGCGACGCGCTACGCATCGGCTACCAGGCGCGGCCGAAAATCTTTGCCCGTCACATCATCAAACCGGACATGTTGTACGAGCGCGTGGTGGAGGTCGACGAGCGCGTGCGCGCCGACGGCACCGTCGAACGCGCGATGGATCTCGATGCGCTTCGTGGCGAGCTGCAGCGCGCCCAAGCCGATGGCATTCGCGCAGTCGCCATCGTGCTAATGCACGCTTATCGCTACAGGGCTCACGAACAGCAACTGGCGGCATTGGCGCGCGAACTCGGTTTTCCTCAGGTGTCGGCCAGCCATGAAGTATCGCCGCTGATCAAGCTCGTTGGCCGGGGCGATACGACCGTCGTCGATAGTTATCTCTCACCGATTCTGCGCCGGTACGTGGCGCAAGTCGCGAGCGAGTTGGAAGGCAAAAACGCGGTCGAAACATCGACGCGCCTGATGTTCATGATGTCATCCGGCGGGCTCACCGCGGCCGATCTGTTCCGCGGCAAGGATGCAATCCTCTCAGGCCCGGCGGCAGGCGTAGTCGGCATGGCCGAGACCGCACGCTCGGCCGGCTTTTCGCGGGTAATCGGCTTCGACATGGGCGGCACCTCGACCGATGTGTCGCATTTTGCCGGCGAATACGAGCGGGCATTCGAAACCGAAGTCGCCGGCGTGCGCATGCGCGCGCCGATGATGTTGATCCACACGGTTGCCGCGGGCGGCGGATCGATCCTGCACTATGACGGCGCGCGCTTTCGCGTCGGCCCGGATTCGGCAGGCGCCAATCCCGGACCGAAATGCTATCGCCGCGGCGGTCCGCTGGCGGTGACCGACGCCAACGTGATGGTCGGCAAGCTCATTCCGGATTTTTTCCCGCAGATATTCGGACCGCAACAGAACTTGCCGCTGGATGCCGAGGCGGTTCGCAGTGCTTTTACTGCGCTGGCAAAGAAGATCGGCGACGGGCGGACCGCCGAGCAAACCGCCGACGGTTTCATCAAAATCGCCGTCGAAAACATGGCGAACGCGATCAAAAAAATATCGGTGCAACGCGGCTATGACGTGACCCGCTATGCACTCAATTGCTTCGGCGGCGCCGGCGGCCAGCACGCCTGCCTGGTCGCCGACGCGCTCGGCATGACAAGCGTGCTGATTCACCCGTTGTCATCGCTCCTCTCCGCCTATGGCATGGGCTTGGCCGATATCCGCAGCGTACGGCAGCAGGCAATCGAAGAGCCGCTTGGCGACAAGGCGCTCGCCGCCGTCGGCAAGGTGGCGAGGCTGCTCGCGAAGCAGGTGATTGCGGAAGTTGCCGGGCAAGGCGTTGCTGTGGAGAAGATCAAGCTGCATGTCCGCGCCCATATTCGCTATGCCGGAACTGACACGCCGCTGATCGTCGGCGCCGGAGGCTTCACGGCCCGTCGCGGCAAAAACGTGTCGCTGGCCTCGCTCGCCAAGATGAAATCGGCCTTTGAACGCGCCCATAAAGCGCAATTTGGGTTCGTCGACCGCGGCAAGGGCCTGGTGATCGAAGCGATATCCGTTGAGGCAATCGGCGGCGGCACGCGATTTAAGGAAAAGCTGCGCAAAACGACCCGGCGTAAACTTCCAGCGCCGGCACGGCGCATGCACTTCTTTTCCAGCGGCAAATGGCAGCGTGTGTGCGTTTATCTGCGCAAGACACTAGCGCAAGGCCACAAAATCAAAGGCCCGGCGATCATCATCGAGCCGCACCAGACCGTCGTCGTCGAACCCGGCTGGCAGGCCGAGCTCACCGCCCGCGATCA
>CATPBC010000412.1 GCA_955652195.1 uncultured Xanthobacteraceae bacterium
GAATGCTCGCGCTGCCCTGACGGAGACGAAGCCAAATACCCGCGACGACGACGACGCACACCGTCGCCCGCAATCTGCTATCCTTAAGAACGAGATGTACGGGCCGCATGGCGGTGCCGAACACGCCATGACGTGCACCAGCGTACGCCGATCGCACGGACAGGAGAAGCAGCATGCGAAAATTGCTCCTCGTTGTCGTCTCCGCCGCCGCTGCCCTATTCAGCGCCGCGCTTTACGCCGACAATTATCCTTCGCGCCCGGTCACCATGGTGTCCGTGTTCGGTCCTGGCAGCGCCAGCGACACCATCTGCCGCATCATCGCCAACCAGCTCGGTCCCGCCCTCGGCCAGCCTGTAATCGTCGAGGATCGTCCGGGAGCGGACGGCGCACTCGCCGCGCTCTACGTCCATCATCAATTGGCGGACGGCTATACGCTATTAATGGCGACCAACTCGCCGTTCTCGGCGGATCCCTATCTGCACAAGGATGTGAACTACGATCCGGTGAAGGATTACGTTCCAATCACCCGGGTGGGCAGCTTCACGTTGATGCTGGTGGTCGATCCGAGACTGCCGATCCATTCGGTCCAGGAACTCATCGACTATGCCAGGGCCAATCCGGGCAAGCTGACCTTTGCTACCGGCAACACCGCCGGCATCGTCGCCCTTGAGACGATCAAACATGTCGCCGGCATCAGCATGCTGCACGTGCCCTACAAGAGCACGCCGCCCGCGCTCGAAGACATCATCGGCGGCCGCGTTTCGATGATGCTTGCCGATTTCACCACCGCCATGCCGCACGTCAATGCCGGCACGCTCCGCCCACTGGCAGTATCGCGGATCCGGCGCAGTACGCTGTTTCCGGATCTGCCGACTATGGACGAAGCCGGCATCAAAGGATTCAATCTCGATACGTGGGCCGGCCTGGTCGCGCCGGCCGGCACGCCGCCGCAAGTCGTGAACAAGCTCAATGGCGCGCTGCGCAAGATCATCGACAGTCCGGAGGTGCAAGCCAGGTTCAGGAATGTCGGCTTCGAGGGTTTCTCCTCAACGCCGGAAGAGCTGGGCGACTTCATCAAGGCTCAGCTCGCGCTTTGGGGAAAGATGATCAAGGACGCCAATATCCAAATGGATTGACGACGACGACGCGCGCTTTGCTTCACGCGCGCGGATCAAGCCGCAGACTTGGATAAACTTTCCGGAGTAACGTGGGACGCCCGCTCGCGCACGCGATAGCGGTTCGCATAGCAGTGCGTGAACTCGGCGCCGAGCAGCACGATTTGCGCGGAGTAATAGACCCAGATCAACACGATCACGAGCGAGGCCGCCGCGCCATAGGTGGAAGCGAGCGCCAGCTTGCCCACATAGATGCCGATCACCAATTTGCCGAGCTCGAACAGCGCGGCAGTAATGGCGGCGCCGAGCCAAACATCGCGCCACTCCACCTCGGTGGCAGGCAACCATTTGAACATCATGGCGAACATCGCGGTAATGGCGGCGAAAGAAATGAGCGAACCGGCGCTTTGCAGCGCCGTCTGTGGCAATTGAGCGTCAACAAACTGGCCGGCGGCCGACAAGGCCGTGGTGAACAATAGCGACACCAGGAGCAGAAAACCAAATCCGATCACCGCGCCCAGCGAGATCAGATACGTGCGGATGAATTGCCAGACGCCGCTGATCTTTGTTTCATCTACCTCCCATACCGTGTTGAAGGCGTCCTTGAGCTGAACGACGACGCCAAGCGCGCTGAACAACAGAACCGCGGTGCCGATCGCGGTGGCGAGCAGACCTTGTTGCGGCTTGTTTGCTCCAGCAAGCATGCTGTCGATCGCCGCCGCCGCGGTCTGGCCGACCATGCCGGAAAGTTGCTCCTGCACTTGGCCGCGCGCGGCTTCTGCACCGAATACAAAGCCGGCGATCGCGATCGCGATGACCATCAGTGGACCGATGGAGAAGACCGAATAATAGGCAAGCGCTGCGCCCTGCCGCGCATCCTTATGCGCGATCCAGTTCTCGATCGTCGTCTTGATCAGGAGCCACGCGCTTTTCATCGCGTCCGCTTTGCGTCACAAGCCTCGGCATCGTTGAGCCGAGCATTGGCTCAACGTGAGGCGCGCGGGGCCGGTTCCCCCACGCCGGATCGGGTTCCGGCCGTTAACCTGCTTTGAGCGCCGCTCGCTATTCGCGGTGCCGCACTGCGCGCATTCCGCTTTATTTCATCAATGATCCATTTACGCGCGCACTGTAATGCGAGAAGCGCGGAGAAACCCGATGTCCAGTACCGACCAGGTTTGGTGGCGTCCGGGAGGACGAAGCCCTTTCTCGCTTGATCCGACCAAGCGGCGCTTGCCGCAAATAGCCTCAATCGTCGGCCAAAGCCTGATTATTTTTGGAGGCCCCCTGATCGGCTTGATGACGATCAGGTCCTATCCGTTCCTCATCGAGGACCGGACCATCTATATCGTCGGACTCGCGGGCATTGTGTTCTGGTTTGTCGCGAGCTTCGTCCTCTTCGGCAACAAGTCCTTTCCTCGCGGTATGTCCGCGTTCCTCAAACTGCAATTCCGCGCCGGTTTCGGCCTCTGCATGACGTTTTTGATTGTTGGAATCGTCGGCATCGCCAACGGCTATCGCACGCCGTTGATCAGCAGAGACGTCGCCGTCGTCGCAAAGCACACGACGCGGCAAAGCGATCCCGCCAACCGCACCTACTATGTAGCGATCCGTGCGTGGTCGCCCTCGCGCACAGTGGTCGAGCTGAGCACGCGGCGCGAAGTCTATGACCGTCTCGCGGTGCCAGTCACGGCGATTGACACGCCGGAAGCGGAACTCGAAGCGATGTCTGACCGCGCATCCGTGCGGCTTACCGTCGGACAAGGCCGCCTCGGCCTGGAATGGCTCAAAGGCATCGAACCGCCCTAAGCGCAACGCCTTAGGTTGTTGCTCCGACGGCGCGCTCCACGCTGTTAGCTGACATTTCCGGCACTTTATGCTGAAATGAAATGGCCGAGGAGCGCA
>CATPBC010000413.1 GCA_955652195.1 uncultured Xanthobacteraceae bacterium
CGCGGCCGACGGGCAACTGCCGGCGAGTCTGGGTTGTTTGTGCCCCGTCAGACAAATCGTTACTCGGATCGGGCAATGCCGGCGTCTTGCACAACCTTGCCCCAGCGCACGATTTCGGACTGGAAAAACTGCGCGAGTTCCTCGGGCGAACCGGTGCCGACCGGAAGCATGCCAATGTCGCGCATCCGCGTGCGCACGTCGTTCATGGCGACCGCCGCATTGAGTTCGCCGTTGAGTTTGGCAACGATCGCAGGCGGCGTCTGGGACGGTGCGATCACGCCTTGCCATGCGGCGGCGTCGAAACCGGGCACGCCGGCGTCAGCGAGCGGCGGAACCCCGGGCAGCATAGCGAACGGTTTTTTTGTTGTGACGGCAAGCGCGCGCAGCTTGCCACTGCTGATCAAAGGCGCCGCCGGGCCGTAGTCGGTAAACATCACCTGGATGTAGCCGGCCATAAGGTCATTGAGCGCCGGCGCCGTGCCTCGATAAGGCACGTGGGTCATCTTGATCCCCGTCATGCTCGAGAATAGCGCCGCCGCCAAATGATGAAAGGCGCCGACGCCGCCGGAGCCATAGCCGAGCGTTCGTTGCTTGGCGAGCTTGATGAGATCCTCGACGTTGTTTACCGGCAGCGAGGGACTAACGACCAGCACGAATGGCACGCGCGCGATCAGCGCAACCAGCGCGAAGTCTTTGCCCGGATCGTAGGGCAGGCTTTTGTACAGCGTCACGTCGGCAGCGAGCGACGACACCGCCATCATGATCGTGTAGCCGTCAGGGGGCGATTTCGCGAGATAATTGGTGGCCAAAATCGTCCCGGCCCCCGGCCGGTTCTCCACCACGAAGGATTTGCCAAGCCGCGCCTCGAGTTTCTGGGCGAGAAGCCGGGTGAGGATGTCGGTGCCGCCGGCCGGCGCAAAGGGCACGATGAAGGAGACTTGGCGCTCGGGATAATTTTCGCCGCCGATTTGGGCGCGCGCTGCCCCGAGCGCGATCGCAGGCAGTCCCGCCGCGAGCAGCGCGCGGCGCGAAAGCGCTAGCCTCCCTGCTGTCATCGCCGTTCTCCCGGTACCGCGCGGCTTGCCAGTATCTCGCGCTTTAGCACGGCCGGCGGATCGAGGTCATCACCATTGGGCGCGGCGAAAGCGCCAGGCAGTTGAAGCCCGCTTGGTTTGCATTTCTTGACAGGCGTTTACGGGCCGGTCATAACGGCGCCGATCGGCGTGTTCGATGCGGCCATTTCCGCCGCTACCCCGCCGACCGTCAGCAGAACAGACTGGAAGAATCCGGTCCGGGCGGTGACCCGAGCGTCGGGCTTGGTCGTGGAAGACTTGGAACGAGGAACAAACATGTTCGCGGTGTTCAAAACAGGCGGCAAACAATACCGGGTGGCGGCCGAGCACGTGCTCAAGGTTGGCAAGGTCAAGGGCGAGCCCGGCGAGATCGTCGAATTCGGCGAGGTCTTGGTTGTCGGCGGCGACAGCGTGAGCTTGGGCGCACCCACGGTGGCGGGCGCTACCGTCGCGGCCGAAGTTCTCGACCAAGCGCGCGGGCCGAAGATCATCGCCTTCAAAAAGCGGCGGCGCAAGAATTCGCGACGCAAGATCGGTCATCGCCAGGAATTCACGCTGTTGCGCATCACCGAGATTTTGACCGACGGCAAAAAGCCGAGCAAGCAGGCGCAGCCACGTCCGAAGCGTGCGCCGGCTGCGAGTGCTTCTGAACAGTCCGCCGGCGCTGCGGCCGCGGCAACGTCCGCCGAGGACGGAGCCCCGACAGCGCGAAAAATTGCGGCGAAAAAGGAAAAGTCGAAAGCAAAGCCGGCGGCGAAGGATAAAAAGCCGGCAAGGACGAAAAGCAAAAAGAAGTGACACGGGCAGGTGATGCTTTTGTCACGAATCCGGTTTAGATAGAGCAAATGAGTTTCGGAGGCCGATAATGGCACACAAGAAAGCAGGCGGATCCTCGCGCAACGGCCGCGATTCCGCGGGACAACGCCTCGGGCTGAAGATTTTCGGCGGCGAATCGGTGCTAGCCGGCAACATCATCGCCCGCCAGCGTGGCACCAAATGGCACGCCGGCCGCAACGTCGGGATCGGCAAAGACCACACGCTCTTTGCCCTGATCAACGGCCAAGTCGAGTTTCGTAGCAAAACCAAAGGCCGCGTATTCGTATCGGTACGTCCGATGAGTGAGGCCGCGGCCCAGTAACACGGTGGATCATCAGTAAGGTCCGCCGGCATCCAGTCGAACCGGCGGGCCTAATGGGCTCGAAAAAGGGGAGACCGGCATGCCGGTCTCCCCTTTCGGTTTCTTGCAGGAGCCCAGGCGATGACGCTCGCAACGGAAGTCCCAAGCCCTGTCTTCACGCCGGTTTTGGCGCGAGAAGCAACCGCGCGCCGCATCCCCGTACTCAAGACCGAGCGGCTGGTGCTGCACGCATCGTGCCAACGCGACGTGCCCGTGATCGTGCAATTGGCCGGCGACCGTCGTGTCGCCGAGAACACGGCACGTATTCCGCATCCCTATACCGCTGCGGATACCGAAGGACTGCTCGCGTCTATCAATCAAAAGGGGAGCGAGACGGTGTTTGCGATCGAGCTTGACGGCGCGTTGATCGGAATGTCTGGACTGGATCCGCGCACGGACGGCGCCGAGCTCGGTTATTGGCTCGGCGTTCCCTTTTGGGGGCGCGGCTATGCGACCGAGGCGGTTCGCGCCGTCATTGATTACGCCTTCGGCGACCTGGGCCATGAGGTGCTGCAATCGGGCGCCCGTGTCAGCAATCCGGCGTCGCGCCGGGTCCTTGAGAAGTGCGGCTTCCAATGGACCGGCGTCCGGCTTTGCCGGATTCGGGCCATCAATTCCGCGGCGCCGATCGACCGTTTTCGTCTCGATCGCCGCTTGTGGGCGTCGCTCAAGGCCTGGGCACAGGCGCGGCAAGTAGCTTAAGCATGATCCGTGGCTTAAGCATGATCCCGAAAAGTGGCCGCCGGTTTTCGGCTAATTTCGCATGTGATCAGGGATGCGGATTCGTCGCAAAGAATGGTGCGAGCTTTGCGACGAGCGCTCGTCCAAACGATCCCTGCGGATTTGACGGCGTCGCATGGTCCATCGTTTCCCAGCCGTGGATCAGGATACGGGCTTGATTGAACGCGTTTTCGAAATCGGCGCCCGGGTGCAGGCTGTGATGAAAGAAGGCGTCGCCGAAATACGTCCAGTCGCGCTCGGGAGCGCAGCCGAAGGACGTGTGCTCCGCATCAGCCGCGGTCATCACGATCGTATTGTCGTTTGCCAGCGGCTGCACAAAGATTCCTGAATAGCACGCCGAAACGATCACCACGCGATTCTTGATGGCCTCGCCGTCGAGCGTCGCGGCGACCTGTTGCGGCGTCAGGACGCCCTGGTCGCCCGGCAATTGCAAGGCAAAGCCGCCGCGATAACCATGCGAGGTCATGAGCAGAATCAAAACGTCGTTGTCTCGATCCATAATGTTGCCGATGGCGTGCACCGCCGCCGCAAAATTGGGAAGATTGGCAAGCGGAATCGTATTCACGGTATTGTGGTGATTGATCAGGCGCACCGTGCGGCCGTTAATCGGCAACACGCTGGCGAGCGCCTCCAAGCCGCCGTCGAGCTCTTTGATGAAAACGTCCTGCTCGGCCCAACCCGCCAGTGCCAGCGCATAGATATTCGTTTCGCCCTTGCCTGATGTCTCGCCCTTGCGCGATGACGGCAATTGCGCGAATTGCTCGTGGAGCAGCTTCGGCTGGATTCTTTCAATTTGCGCGATTTCGCGGCCAGATCTCGGCTTACTTTCCGCGCGTTGGGTCGCATATAAGGTTTCCCACCAATTGGCATTGCGTTGGTCAAAATCCGGCGGCACAAAGACCGGCGCATGCGGAACCACGACATTGGCCGCGAACAATGCGAGCCATAGGCCGGCAATCCTGCTGGCCAACCGCCAGCCTGATTGTTGTTCCAGGCTGCCGACGATGCAGGTCATGGCGCCCACCCACCAGGCAAAGAGCAGCGCGTAGATCGCGGTGACTACGACTGTGCCGGAGAAGAGCTCGGGATGCCCCGCGACGCGGGCGGCGAGCGGCAGGGCCGCACTGATTGCGGTCATCGCTATGTCAGCGATAACGGAAAGGACAAACATCGCCGATAGGGCGGTGGTGCGGGCGGCTGGACGCACGAACAGCGCAGCGATCGCAAGCTCAAGCGCGATCCAGGCAACGACGGCATTGAGGCCGTAAGGATTAAAGGCGTGCCACGAGCCGGCCTCGACCAGCTGCAGCGTGGAGCGGACGGCGGCCAGCAGCGTGGCAAAGGCCAGGAGCACCGGTAATCCCACCAGCGGCGGGTCGGCGGTTCTTCGCCAAACCGCCGCTCGCGTCGCCAGCTTCACAACGCGCCACACGCTCGTCGCTCTCCGCCCCAAATCCCAACGTCCAAACACAGTAGATCAGGCTCCGCCGTCGCGAGTTCCGACCTTATATCAGAGCGGCAGTGCCGGCCACCGCAGCAACATTGACGGCAATTGAGGTTGGACGGCAATTGAGGTTGTGCCGGCGCGTTTCGCGATTTACGAAGTTCAGATGAAATTCCTCGACGAAGCCAAGGTCTACATTCGCTCCGGCGACGGCGGCAATGGCTGCGTCTCGTTTCGGCGAGAGAAGTTCATTGAATTCGGCGGACCGAACGGCGGCGATGGCGGCAAGGGCGGCGACGTGATCGCGCAAGCGGTGGACGGCCTCAACACACTCATTGATTACCGCTATCAGCAGCATTTTACCGCCGCCAATGGCCGCGCCGGCATGGGCAAGGATCGTCACGGCGCCAACGGCGCCGACGCGGTTCTCAAAGTGCCGGTCGGCACGCAAATCTATGACGAGGACGGGGCAACGCTTTTGGCCGATCTCACTGAGGTCGGGCAAAGCGCCGTGCTTGCCCGTGGCGGCAATGGCGGCTTCGGCAATGCCCATTTCAAGAGCTCGACCAATCGTGCGCCGCGTCACGCCAATCCCGGTCAGCCCGGCGTCGAACTTACGATCCGGTTGCGGCTGAAGCTCATTGCGGACGCTGGCATCATCGGCCTGCCGAACGCGGGCAAGTCGACCTTCCTCGCCGCCGTGAGTGCGGCCAAGCCAAAAATCGCCGACTATCCATTTACGACGCTGCATCCGCAGCTCGGGGTGGTCGACGTCGACGGCCGCGAATTCGTGCTCGCCGATATTCCGGGCCTGATCGAAGGCGCGCACGAAGGCGTCGGCCTCGGCGACCGCTTCCTCGGACATGTCGAGCGCTGCCGCGTGCTGCTGCACCTCATCGATGGCACTGGCGAGGACGCCGGCGCCGCCTACAAGACCGTGCGCGCCGAGCTGAAAGCCTACGGGCAGGGGCTCGCTGAAAAGCCCGAGATCGTGGCGCTCAATAAAGCCGACGCGCTAACTCCTAAGCAAATCGAGCAACAGACAGCGGGTTTGCAGCGTGCCGCCAAGCATACGCCGTTTAGTATCTCGGCGGTCAGCGGCCAGGGGGTGGACGAGGTGCTGCGGGCGCTGTTGCAGATCATCGATAGAGCTCGCCGCGACACGAGTGAACAACCCGCGGCCGATGCGGCGTGGCAACCGTAGCCGGCGCTCGCCTCGATTCGGCAGGGGGGAGTTCATGACCCACACATTTGTACTGGTCCACGGCGCTTGGCACGGCGGCTGGTGCTGGCGACGGGTCGCCGACCGGCTTCGCGGTAGCGGCCACGTTGTTTTCACACCGACACTGACCGGTTTAGGCGAACGCGCGCATCTGCTGCGGTCCGATATCGACGTCGGCACCCACATCGCCGACGTCGTAAACGTGATCAAATGGGAGCGGCTGAGCGACGTGGTGCTGTGCGGTCACTCTTATGGTGGATTCATAATTTCTGGGGTTGCCGAACAAATGGCCGCCGCTATACGCGCGATCGTGTTCCTCGACGCCTTTCTGCCGAACGACAGCGATACGATACAGGATCTCACCGGTCCCGCGGTCCAGGACGGCATTCGCGCAGCCTTGCAGCGCGGCGATCTCGGTGTGCCCCCGCGTCCGGCCGAAGCGTTCGGCGTCAACGAAGCCGACCGTCACTGGGTCGATAGCC